>CASBQM010000566.1 GCA_949127645.1 Synechococcales cyanobacterium PMM_0036 | reverse complement strand
TATCCAGCCTTTGCTGCACCAGCTCATCAAAATCGAAGGCATCCAGCTCTTCTTCACCCAAGTGTTTGCGCTTAGAGTTGTAGGCAACGCGCAAAAAGTCGAGATTGCTGACCCCAGGAATTTCTAGAGGATATTGAAAGGCGAGGAAAATACCCGATCGCGCCCTTGCTTCCGGCTCTAGTTCCAGTAAATTCTGTCCCTGAAACTGAATGTCTCCGCCCGTGACTTCATAAGCCGGATGACCCGCCAAAACCTTAGAAAAAGTGCTTTTCCCAGAGCCGTTGGGTCCCATAATCGCATGGATCTCACCCGCCTTCACCTCCAGGTTCATGCCTTTAAGAATCGGCGTTTCACTCACGTTGGCGGTCAGGTTCTTGACCGATAAGATCTCGCTGCTGTTATCAATAATCATGCTCTAGCCTTACTTTTAATCACTTACTTAAACTTGACTGATGCGCTTCAAAATTTTGAATACGTCATACAAATCATTACCCGGATTACGAATCTCAAAAATCCTGGAAATGGCATATTGATTGAGTTTGCCTCGGACTAGCTTAACGAAACAAAAACTGCCGCCGCTAGAGATTAAACCAAAACAAGGCTTATTAACTCGAAGACTCCCCAGCATATACGCCAAAAGCTGCACTAGAGCAGGTTCTATTGAAAAAGCAGCTTCTTTAGACTCAATCACCAACGCCCAAAACCGCTCTTTCAAAAGCAAAATATCAATCTGCCCGCGAATCATTACGCCTTCATCTTCAGCCGTGATTTCGATCGCCTTCTCTGCCTGAATATGGAAGGGAGGAAGATAAAAATCGGCTAGGAAAAGAATGGGTCCCAGCACCGAAATTTGAATTGCTTTTTCCAGGAGAGGAGGATGGTTAATTAAATTCCAATATCCACCCCGCACCTTATCTAGAAACTGTTTTTCCAGATCGGTTACTTCAGGCAAACCCTCCTGCCATTCTCGAAAGAAATCCAAGTCCCGAACAACTTGTAGGTTGAAGTTGCTAATCAGGTCTTGAATATCGATCTTGCTGGCTTGTAGTGTTTGCATATTTATTTCATTGAGTAGGGTGAACATTGCCCACCCTACCGAGAGATTAACCAACGCTGCCTTCTAGCTTCAGACTGAGGAGGCGATCGGCTTCCACTGCAAACTCCATGGGGAGCTGGTTAAACACGTCTTTGCAGAAGCCGCTAATAATCATTGAGATCGCGTCTTCTGCCGAAACGCCCCGCTGAGCGAAGTAAAACAACTGGTCTTCGCCAATTTTGGAAGTCGAGGCTTCATGCTCTACTTTTGCCGTGTTGTTTTGCACCTGAATATAGGGGAAAGTGTTGGCTCCGGCTCTGTCGCCAATCAGCATAGAATCGCATTGGGAGTAGTTGCGCGCCCCGTCTGCCTTGGGCGAAATCTTCACCAAGCCGCGATAGCTGTTCTCGGAATTGCCTGCCGAGATGCCCTTAGAAATGATCGTGCTGCGAGTATTCTTGCCAATGTGAACCATCTTGGTTCCGGTATCAGCCTGCTGCTTGTTGTTAGTCAGCGCTACGGAATAAAATTCGCCGATCGAGTTATCGCCGATTAGCACACAGCTCGGATATTTCCAGGTGATCGCCGACCCAGTTTCCACCTGCGTCCAGGAAATCTTGGAGTTCACGCCCTGACACAAGCCGCGCTTGGTGACGAAATTGTAGATGCCACCTTTGCCTTCTTTATCTCCGGCGTACCAGTTTTGTACGGTGGAGTATTTGATCTCGGCATTGTCGAGCGCCACGAGTTCCACAACCGCCGCGTGAAGCTGGTTGGTGTCAAACATGGGCGCGGTGCAGCCCTCTAGATAGCTGACGGAGCTACCTTCTTCGGCAACGATCAGCGTCCGCTCAAACTGACCCGAATCGCCGTTGTTAATGCGGAAGTAGGTGGATAGCTCCATCGGGCACTTGGTGCCTTTAGGAATATAGACAAAAGAGCCATCGCTAAACACGGCTGCATTCAGAGCCGCAAAGAAGTTGTCGCCTACCGGAACGACGCTGCCCAAATATTTCTGAATCAGCTCAGGATATTCGCGCATCGCTTCCGAGATCGAGCAGAAGATTACTCCATCTTTTGCCAGCTTTTCGCGGAAGGTCGTGGCGACAGAAACGCTGTCAAAAATGGCATCGACTGCCACATTAGAGAGGCGCTTTTGCTCTGAGAGAGAAATGCCTAACTTCTCGAAAGTTTCCAGCAGTGTCGGATCAACTTCATCCAGACTGCCAAGCTTTTCCTTTTGCTTGGGAGCCGAGTAGTAGATAATTTTTTGGTAATCGATCGCCGGATAGCCCACTTCTGCCCAGTTGGGTTCCGTCATCTTCAGCCACTGACGGTAAGCCTTGAGGCGAAACTCCAGCATGAATTCTGGCTCGTTTTTCTTTGACGAGATTAGGCGAACCACATCTTCGCTCAGACCTGCCGGAATCACATCCGACTCGATGTCAGTGACAAAGCCGTACTTGTAGGGTTGGTTGACTAATGATGTAACCGTTGTCGTCATGGTGGCTATTGGGGGGACAGTGTTCTCTCGATCGCTAACAAAGGATTTTGAAACTTGAAGGCTTAAAAATTCTAATAAAAACGTTTTTCGGAGACTTCAAGCGGGCAAGATGCCCGCCCTACAAGAAAAACTAGCAGTGGTTGGTAGTCGCCCGAATTTCATCAAAGCCAATCTCTTGCTGCTCACCCGCAAAATCATTGTCGGGGGTAAGGAACAACATACAGTGACACTCTTTGCGCTCACGCATGGGCACACAGGGGCAGTTCCAAAAAGCTGCGGCTACTTCTGCTGCCTTGTCTTCATAGTGACGGCAGGGACAGAGCGGCGCGCCCAGATCGTCTTTATGCTTTGCCAAGCCCTCAATCACGACGGCTGTGACGCTCGGATCGACGCAAAAATACGTGCCCGTCCGTTTGGCATAGCTTTCGGAAAAGCTGCGCATTAACTCTAAATTTTTATCTGAAGCCTGGGTGGTTTGTGAGGTTGTATTCATCTCAAGGTGTTATCTCAATAGAGCGACAGGGCGACCAATAGCTTTATAATTAGAACAACTTGTCTGTTGCATAAGTACATTCTAAAGCACTTTAGCAACGAAAAAGTTGTTAAAGTCAAAAACCAGCTTTTTTAGTCTACTATTTTGCCTGGACGCTCTGAGACGATCGCCAAAAAATATTGCAAGCCAACCTGAAAGCCAAGACTCTAAAAGCCAAGACTCTAAAAGCAAAGACCGCTGGAAGCTATGACCGCCTGGAAGTTAAAACAGCCATGACCGCTACGCAGCAACCTTCCACCAAACAAGACATCCTCACTCATCTTTTAAAGCAAGGTCATGCCACGGCGCAAGATCTTGCCCATTGTCTAGAAATTAGCGCCCAAGCTACGCGCCGACATCTCAAAGATCTGGAAGATGAGGGGCTAATTCATCATGAGGCGATTCAGGAGGGCATGGGTCGTCCTAACCATATTTATAGGCTGAGTCCGACCGGGCGCGATCGCTTTCCCGATCGCTATGATGAGTTTGCCGTTTCGCTGCTGATGACTCTGGCGGCAACGGTAGACAAAAAACAGTTCAGCGATATTTTGCGTAAGCAGTGGGAGCAAAAGGCGCTAGAGTACCGCGATCGCCTCGGCAAGGGTTCGCTACAAGAGCGAGTTGCGACTTTGGTAGAAATTCGCCGCGCCGAAGGCTACATGGCAGAATGGCATCCGGTTGACCCTGAAGGAATTGGTGCAGAAGCATCTCCGCACTATGTAATTA
>CASBQM010000565.1 GCA_949127645.1 Synechococcales cyanobacterium PMM_0036 | reverse complement strand
GAAAAGCAGGTCTGCCAACTGCTTGGGCGAACCCAGGTTAAAGGTCTGTCCGGCGGCGGCATAGGCTTGCTGGGCGATATTGTCTAGATCGGTCTCTAGCCGCTTCGAGAATTCTTGAAGATAGGCAATGTCGATACGAACGCCAACATACTCCATTTCTGCGAGTACAGGCTCTACGGGCAGCTCAACTTCTCGAAACAGGCGATCGAGTTCGGGAGTGGGCTGGAGGAGCGATCGCAAGATCGGCACGAGCTGAAAGGAAATATAGGCATCCATACCGCAGTAGAGAGCCACCTGATCGATGGCAATATCGGCGATGTCTTTGCCTTTGGGCACCAAGTCAGCATAGCTCTGAGACTTGAGACTGAGATGCTTTAGCCCTAAGTCGCTGAGGTTATGGCTGCTTTCAGGGTTGATCACGTAGCTTGCTAGCATCGTGTCAAACACCACGCCCTGAAGGTTTATCCCCTGGCACCGGAGAATCAGGCGATCGAACTTGGCATTTTGCAGTGTTTTAGGATAGTCGGCACTTTCAAGAATCGGGCGGAGTGCTTCTAGAGTCTCAGCTTTGTCGAGGTTCTGTCCCGATCGATGTCTCAACGGAATGTATGCCACCTGGTCAAATCCCGCTCCCCAGCAGCAGCCAATCCCCACCAGGTCGGCATCTCTGGGATCAAGAGCGGTTGTCTCTGTGTCCCAAGCGACGGGCATAGAGAGATCTTGTTGCGTTTGTAGGAGCTGAATCAAAGCCGCCAGCTTTTCGGGGGTGTCGATCACTTGGGGGGCGATCGCGGCTGTCAACAACTGCTGGCTATCTTGCGTATCCTCTGGGCTAAAGAACCAGGTGTCGCCATCGTAAGGTGAGGGGGAGCTTGAGGGAGCGGGGGTCGCTTCAGAAGAGTCGGGCAGAGACTCGCCGCCGAAGACGCGCTGAATTTTGTTGATTTGCCGCTGAAAGGTACGTAGCTCCAGCTTTTCTAGTAGCGGCTCTAGCTGGGTGGCATCAAAGCCTTGCAGCTTGCAGTCCTCAAGGTTAACGCTGATGGGCGTATCCAGATGAATCTGCGCCATATACTGCGAGTGCAGAGCCGAGTCTTTGCCTTCCTCTAGCTTTTTTTGGGTGGCTCCTTTGATTTCTTTTAGCGAGGCGTAGACTTTTTCGAGCGAGCCATAGGTGTTGAGCAGCGTCACGGCAGTCTTGTCGCCAATGCCCCGCACGCCAGGAATATTGTCGGAGCTGTCACCACACAGCGCCTTGTAATCAACGACCTGCGAGGGCAAGATGCCCATCTTGTCTTTGACTTCCTGCGTACCAAATTCCTTGGGTAAGGGCGTACCCTTGCCAAAGACCGTACTGAGGTAGAGGATCTTCACCTGTCCTTCAGGATCGATAAGCTGGAAGAGATCCCGATCGCCCGACAATACCTTCACCTGAAAGCCATCCTGACGGGCGCGATGGGCGAGGGTGCCAATAATGTCGTCTGCTTCATAGCCGGGAGCCGTCAGCACAGGCAAACTCAATGCCTGCAATAGCTCCTGAAGATTGAGCATATCGGGGGCAAAATCTTCGGGGGCTTCAGGTCGTCCGGCTTTATAGGTGTCGTCTGCCTCATGCCGATAGGTGGGCCCACTGAGATCAAAGGCGATCGCCAAATACTCCGGCTTTTCGGCTTCTAGGGTGTCTAGCAGCGCTTTGAGAAATCCGTAGGAAATGCTGGTGGGGATGCCTGTAGAAGTTCGCAGCCCACCATCTCGCCCTTTGGAGTGGGCAAAATACGATCGAAAGGCGAGTGAATGCCCGTCGATGAGCAGAATCTTAGGTGAGGTGGCGGGTGAGATGGCGGAGGACATAGGCGGCAATGAGCGGGATCAAATCAAGTAGGCTAAATTGAGTGAGCCAAATCGAGAATAAGCCTACCGCATCTAAAGGCAAATGATAGCGTTAGAACGCTTGTTCTATCTCTCTATTGTACAAAGTTGTGCGAATTTAAGGCTTAGGTCAGAGCGAGCCTACTTCAGCCACGTAAGACTTAAAGCCACGTAAGACTTAAAGCCACGTAAGACTCAAAGCCACACAAGACTTAGAGCCGCACAAGACTCAGAGTAATACTCCTTGCTAACTCTAAGCAATGGAGAGATCGATCGCATTATTGTCTGAGAGCTGCGTAATCAATGTAGGCTGCAATAACATTTGGTGCAGATGATATCTGTAATCAGACTTGAGATATTTCTGGCGCAGCTTGTCCCAATTGGATAACGCTAAAGCCTGTTTCTTTTGAATAACGGCTTGGAGTTCAGGCAACTGCTTGAGGTGATCGGTGCGGCAGGAGAGCAAATCTAGCAAAACCTGAGTGTCTTGAAAATTGCCCAAATCTTCCTGTAATCCTCTAATTTCTTTAATCCATTTCTGAAAGCCTTTGCCATAAAACGGCGTGAAAAACTCTGCTTCGTAGCGGATATGCTTGCACAGCTTACGCAAGTCATGCAAAACCAGAGCGTTTTTGCCATCAGTCTGTTGATCTAGGAGTGGATCTAAAACAAGCTGAGCTGAAATCAGCCAGCCGGGATGCAGCAATAGCTCAGACAGCAGAGGAGTCAACAAGTCTGGAAGCAGCGAAAGAATAGGTAGCTCAGCGATCGCGCCATAGATGGGTCGCGCCATCCAGTCTGTATAGCCTTGCCTTAGTGCGGTGTAGCGATCGCCCTGTAGCGCTGTCTCCATTTTTTTGAAGACTTTTGGGCGACGCTTTTGCAGATCGGCGATCGCTTTTTCGAGCAGCACTTGCTCTAAAGGGCTAATCTGAGGCAAATAATCTTGCTTAAGGCTAACAATTTGCACATCTAAGTCTCGGACTTCGCCCAACACCCTTGCCAAATTTCTCAGGCGTACTTCGCTTGCAGCTTTGGGCAAATTAGCCACAGACTTAAACACCTGCAATGCCGTACGGAGTCGCCGGGTGCCGACCCGCATTTGGTGCAAATGCTCTGGCTCATGGTCAACCAAAACGTGTTTTTCTTGTTTGACGATCGCGCCGTAATGTTCGCCAATCACCTGATGAGCATAATTGCCTAGAGTCAGGGTTTCTTGACCATTCTCTTGACCATTTTTAGGAGTAGCTGCTTCTGATTTTTGACTCTTCTTCATAGCAGTTAATCAGGACACTTATTGTAAACTGTACATTTTAACCTAAAATTAACCAACTCTAAAACCTGACTTAGCCTAAACTTCACTAATTCCGCTGCAAGGGTTAGGAATATGCTGGCTTCCTGTACGGTCAGCGACGGGTAGGGCAGTAAATTATGCTTGTATTCAGCAACGCCAAATTAGAGGGCGATCGCCTAATTAACTCGTCTAAATTAATCGGCAAAACTCAAACTGCCCTTACCCCAACCCCTCTCCCAGAGCGGGAGAGAAATCTAGGGTGAGGGTTAGCGATACAATACAGGTTTCCAGTACTTCCACAAAAAACGAACTTTTGAGTATCGAAATCAATACTTCTTTTTAATTAGCAACAGCGCTAATTTAATTCCATGCTCAGCGAAGGGGTGGATACAGTCGGTTGGGTAAGGACGATCGCCGCTTTAATCAATCCCTGAAACAGCGGATGGGGCTTACTAGGACTCGATTGAAATTCTGGATGAAATTGAGTGCCAATGAAAAAGGGATGACTGGGCAACTCAATGATTTCTACTAGTCGACCGTCAGGGGATACGCCGCTAAGCATATAGCCAGACTCTAAAAAGAGCGATCGATAGGAGTTATTAAACTCGTAGCGGTGACGATGACGCTCATAGATCACCTCATCTTGATACAGCTTTTCGGTCATGGTATTGGGGGTCAAGCGGCAGGCACATAGCCCCAGGCGCATCGTCCCGCCTAAATCCACCACGTCTTGCTGTTCGGGCAAGAGGTTAATCACCGGATTTTGGCAGTTAGGGTCAAACTCAGCGCTATTGACATCGGTTAGTTTAGCGACATTTCGTGCCCACTCAATCACGGCACACTGCATTCCTAAGCAGAGTCCAAGGAAAGGAATTTGCTGGGTGCGAGCATACTCGATCGCCACAATTTTGCCATCAATGCCGCGAGGACCAAAGCCACCTGGCACCACAACGCCCTGCACTCCTGCCAACATTCGATCGACCGACTGAGCGTCGATATCTTCAGAGTTGATCCAGCGGATGCTTAACTCTGCACCTCCCGCCAGCGCCGCATGGCGTAACGCCTCCACGACCGAAAGATAGGCATCCGACAAGCGCACATACTTTCCTACGATCGCCACTTCAATCGGCTGCTTGGGCTGATGCATTCGATCGACTAAGGTTTGCCATTGGTGCAGGTCGGGAGGACGCTGCTCAAGCTGCATAATGTCTATCACCTGGTGGGCAAGTCCTTCTTTCTCCAAATTCATCGGCACTTCGTAGATGCTGCTGACATCCTGGGAGGTGATGACGCACTCCACAGGCACATCGCAAAATTCCGACATTTTGTCTTTGAGGTTCTGCGGCAGGGGGCGATCGCTCCGACACACCAAAATATCAGGCTGAATGCCAATCGATCGCAGTTCCTTCACCGAATGCTGCGTCGGCTTTGTTTTCATTTCTCCAGCCGCCGGAATCCAGGGAACTAAGGTGACGTGCATATACAGCACGTTCTTGCGTCCGCCCACGTCTTTACGAAACTGCCGAATCGCTTCCAAAAACGGTAGCGACTCAATATCTCCCACCGTGCCACCAATTTCGGTAATCACGACATCGGGATTAGTGTCTTTGGCAACACGCAGGATACGCTCTTTGATCTCGTTGGTAATGTGGGGAATCACCTGCACGGTGCCGCCGTTGTAGTCACCACGGCGCTCTTTGTTGAGTACCGCCTGATAGATCGAGCCTGTCGTGACGCTATTAAGGCGCGACATAGAGGTATCTGTAAATCTCTCATAGTGTCCTAAATCGAGATCTGTCTCGGCTCCGTCTTGGGTGACGAACACTTCGCCATGCTGAAACGGACTCATGGTGCCAGGATCGACGTTGATGTAGGGATCGAGCTTCAGTATTGACACAGAATAGTCGCGTGATTTGAGCAATCGCCCTAAACTCGCTGCCACAATGCCCTTACCGATACTGGATACAACGCCGCCAGTTACAAATACAAATTTAGTCATAAAACGATTGGCTCAGAGCCTACGGGTACCACTCATTTTGGCATGGGTTTTATTTTTGCCGCCGCTTGATGGCTATGTTTCAAAAAATAAGCTGTATTTCAAGAGAAACTGTATTTCAAGAGAATTAAAGACGCAATGCACAAATTTCCCGATCGCCCTCACCCTAAATCCTTCTCCCGCTCTGGGCTACCGTGTACACACATCTATTACACTGGCTGAACGTGCTGCATCCGCCCCCTAAATCCCCCAATTCTGGGGGATTTAGGGGGCTTCGGAGCTTGAAACATTGCACAGCAGACTTGTGTGTACACCGTAGCCCGCTCTGGGAGAGGGACTTTGAGAAACTCTTGCTCCCCTTCTCCTGCCTTGGGAGAAGAGGCTTGGGGATGAGGTCTGGTTTGAGTTACACATCAAATGAGTAAAGCGTGAATTCAGCGCAGGAGAAAGGGGAAAACGCTGCGAATTGCCCGTCTCAACCGGAGCAAGGTGACTAAATCTCGATACTTTTGCGCTACCTCTGGCGGATGTTGCGAAGCATCCTGAATCTGTGCCTCTAGCTCAGCATATTCTGCCGCCGTCATCGGAGTGCCGTCGATGGGCGATCGCGCTTCTGTAATCACCTCAGTTCGCAAAATCTCCTCTGGTGTATCTTCGGGAGAGGGCAGAGCATCAGCCGGGAGCGGCATCAAAATGCCATTCATCAACGTCAACCCGAAAAGTAAGCCCTGTGAGAACCAGATTCTCAGGTTCATCTTTCCTCCAGTCCGGGGGGCAAGGGTTCGCCACAGAGCTGATGAATTTGAGTAATGCGATCGAACACCCAAGGAAAATTCTGGCGATAGTGAGGAATTAACGCCAGCGGACTCAGCAACGCCGCCGCCGCCAGATCTGCCGCCGTGGGGCGATCGCCCACCAAGTACTTCTCCCCCTGCCAGCGAGATGCCAAAAACTCCAGCGCGCAGTCCAAGCGACTAGCGGCTAACTTCACCCGCTCGGGCGTAATGCCATACTGCCAGCGAACCGTTTGAATAATTAATTGACTGGAGAGAGAAGCATCGATCGCCTTGCCTTCACCCGCCCGAAACTCGTAATAGACAAACCGAGCCGCAATGCCAATACTTTCGTCGAGCCAATCTTCTAGCGCCCAAACCTCCGCGTTGAGGTAGTGATCAGCGATCGACAGACTGGGTTCAGAACAGTAGCCATCCAGGAAATGAAAGATTTGTGTGGAGTCGGCAACTACAGATGGTAGATCGGCTCGCTCTGGCAGCAGAACTGGCAGCGTGGTCAACCCGCTTAGGGGCTTTACCTTGAGGATATGTAGTCCGGGTGTCAAATTTTCTACCCGGTAAGGAATTTGCTTATAACCCAATGCTAGTCGAGCTTTCCGGCAATAGTGGGAGGTGCTAAATTGCAGCAGCAGCATAAAGAAAACCCATTGCTAGATCAGCCTGTTTGCTAGATTAAAAGCACTACAAGCCCAGATTAAAGGCGCTTCAAGCCTAGTGTGACCAGCCGTTATGCCCCGCCTCTGCACTTGCAGTAGAGCAAAAACACGGACAGCCTACAAAACGCACGTTTCTGACCCAATTGCTGGATTTGCTCCAGCTCTTCAAGCCTGAAATAAGCTTTTGTAGACTGCCGTAGAGATAGAACTAGTAGACCGTCGATAAAGCTTAGAGCCTTTCGTCTAAGAAACCGCAAGCCGCCAGTGTCCCAAATTAGGGAGACGTTGTGGGAGATGCAGAAGGCGACATCGCCGGAGATGTCCCTGGAGACATAGCATCAGGAGACGAGCCTCCAG
>CASBQM010000564.1 GCA_949127645.1 Synechococcales cyanobacterium PMM_0036 | reverse complement strand
TTAGTCAAAGCTGAGAAAAGCTACGTCGTCAAACAGACGGCAACCGCAGCGCGGCTGCGTTTCTTGCAGCGGCAGCAGAGTGGGCAAGGTCTAGCGGTGTTATTGCAAAGCCAGAACCTCAACGAATTCCTCGATCGCCGTCAGCAGTTGCGGTTAGTGTATGGACGCGATCGCACTATCCTCGCCACCCTGAAAGCCGAAGCCAATGACCTAAATCTTCGTCGCCGCAAGGTAGAAACTCAGAAAAACGATATTGCTATCCTGACGCAGGAGCTTTTAGCACAAAAGGCTCAGGCTCAAGATGCAGCCCAATATCAGCAGGGCTTAATCACCCATCTGCGGCAAGATCGCAAGGCGCTAGAAGCCGCCGAAGATCAGCTTGTGCAAGATTCGGCTAATCTGACAGCTCTCATTCAGCAGCGCATAGCCGCCCAGTCATCTAACACCCAGTCATCCAGTAAATACATCCTACGCGGCACAGGCAAGATGGCATATCCTAGCGATGGCGAAATTACCAGCGGCTTTGGCTATCGGATGCACCCCATCTTGGGCTACACCCGCTTTCACTCAGGGATTGATTTTGGGGTTGATTATGGTAGCCCTATCCATGCCGCCGATGCAGGAGTCGTGATCTTTGCCGGATGGTATGGCGGCTACGGTCAGGCGATTATTATTGACCACGGCAAAAACATCACGACTCTCTACGGACACACGAGCGAGATGTATGTCTCAGAAGGGCAGACCGTACAGCGCGGACAGGTGATTGCAGCGGTTGGCTCTAGCGGACTCTCGACAGGACCTCACCTGCATTTTGAGGTGCGCATCAGTGGAGAGCCTGTTGATCCTGTCAGTTATCTATAAGGTATGCATCGTTCCTGACTCTAACGTATGTAGCCCTGAGGCATATAGCCTTAAGGTATTATCGAAGAGCTTGTGCGATCGCTTCCTCCAATTCTTCTTGCCCCAGGCTCGTCAAGATAAACACTTCCTGAAAGGTTCTGCCTTTGCGGGCGATCAGCTTGAAGCCGCCCCGAATCGGTACAGAGACTTTGATCTTTAAGATAGGAATATTGGACTTTGTGTTGCCGATGACGGCTGGGGTGATTGTGCTAATTCCCTCACAATAGGTAAGCCGCTCCAGAATACGAATCAGTCCGGGGAGATGGGTAGAGTGATTCCAGACGATTCTGCCTTTGGAGGGAGTGCCCATAATGAAAGGGATGAAGGATTAAGACGCTTCTAGCGGAGCCATCGTCAGCCCAGCTCGGCTCAACTGTTGATGATAAAGTTCAGCCTGTTCTTGTGGCCCAACCCAGACGATCGCCTGTCCCTCGAAGTGAATTTGGTTGGTTAGATCCCAGGCACGATCGCCAGTCATGCCAGGGACATACTTCATCAGACATTCAGAGACATACTGAAACGTATTGAAATCGTCGTTGAGAACAATTATTTTGTAGTTTGGATAGGTTTTTGGCTGAGCCACCGTGCGATCGGGCGTGATTGTGGGCGCAGTTGCGATAGCCCGAACTTCTGTCGCTCGAACTTCTGTCGCTCGAACTTTTGTCGCTCGAACTTCTGTCGCTCGAACTGCCGATCGCTCAATTCCCAACATGACTTCCTCTACCATCTTTCCAAAAACCTTGCCATCACTCACAATCGCCTAGTCCAGGTTAGCTTAGTTTCGAGTTAGCAGGAAACTTCTCGCTCTAGATCCCTGCACCATCCAAAAATTGCTCAATGATTTTGTCTTGAGCGCGATGATCGGCTAGGCTGGGCGCGAGCGCTAGATGAGCCGCAGCCAGTGATGTCGCAGCTAACGAATGGGCTAACGCATAGTCAGGAGTCGGCTGACGCAATTCTTGTAGGCTTTGTACCTGCTGTTCTAGACCTTCAATGCGATCGACTAAAGCTCGAATCACTTGGGCTTCAGAATCCGGCAGACGACCATGATCAAGCGGATCAACTCGTTCTCCGGCTCGGTAAACAATCCGACCCGGAATCCCGACAACAGTGCAATCCGAAGGAACATCTCGCAGCACCACCGATCCTGCCCCAATGCGGACATTGTTGCCTAGCGTGATATTGCCCAATACTTTTGCACCCGCTCCCACAATGACATTCTCGCCCAAGGTGGGATGGCGTTTGCCGAGTTCTTTGCCCGTACCGCCTAAGGTAACGCCCTGATAGATCAACGCGTAATCGCCAATAATTGCCGTTTCTCCAATCACAACACCCATGCCGTGATCAATAAACACCCCCTTGCCAATGGTGGCTCCAGGATGAATTTCGATGCCCGTTAGGAAGCGACCAATGTGAGAAATCAGACGAGGGATGAAAGGCAAATTGAGACGGTAGAGCAAATGGGCAAACCGATGGAAGAAGAGCGCCTGAATGCCGGGATAACAAAAGAGAACCTCTAACCAGTTGCGAGCCGCAGGGTCACGATCGAAGACAATGCGGAAATCGGTGGTTAGAGTATCCAGTAGCGTTTTGAACACAGGTAGTTACCCCGCTTAAGACGGTAGAGATTACAAACGGTGACGATTACAAACGGTGACGATTACAAACGGTGACGATTACAAACAGCAGAGGTGGCAGAGGATGTCTGAGAAGTCGGCAAACGCTTCGCCCTCATCCCTCGACTCCTTCTCCTTGGGGAGAAGGAGAGCCGATCTCAAAGCCCCTCTCCCTGGGGAGAGGGATTTAGGGTGAGGGTGGTTCAGGCCACAATTTATACTTTTTGAACATCCTCTCAGACAGCAAGCATTGTATGGTTGCTAGACATAGTTGCTAGACATAGTTACTGAAATCTATGCTCGTTAATTTTAGCGTTCATCTGGTCTTAAAAAAATGAGAGGACGCTGAGTGAAAAGGGCGTATGTTGCTAGTCACCACAGATTCATACTTTTGGCAGATCAGCCTCTCGCTAAGCTCATGGGCGCGATCGCAGCAGTTGATGAATGCTTTGAAGCTCTGTCAGGATAGCCTGAAGCAGATCTTCGGTCGCAGTTTGAGGCGCTTGCTGGATGGCGATCGTCACCGGTTTAATACCTAGAATATCTCTGGCAAACCGAGCGACCTCATTGGGATGAAATAAGAGCGGGTCGTCTTTGCTAGAACGATGTTCAGGATTTAGCTTGCGCAGGTCATAAGTAGGATTCAGCACCTCCAGATCGGTGTTGGCATAGCGATAAACTGAAGCCCGAGATCGATTGAGAATTTTCTGAATCGTTTCCAGTGGCAACAGCCCTTGAGGATCAGTAGAGATAGAGAGATCCATAATGGTTTAGCGAGGATCAATAAAGATCTTGTATTATCCTTAGACTCAACAATATCAAAATTAATATCCTCTAGCTAAGCAATTTTCTGGAGATTTTATCTATCTTTTTGAAAAACACCTATGAATTTGCGCAACCTGCTTATTTTTCCAGCATTGATGCCGATGTCACTACACAAATCTAATGAAACTCGCAAGTCTACCCCTATAAATTTACTGTTTCTTAAAAATCTAGGCTCTAAAGTTAGTTTAGGGTGGTGAAAATTAATCGTTTTCATAGAAATCACCCTATGCAAGATTTCCCTCTCCTTAGAGAAGAAGGCATAAACCTATACAGGGTTTGCTACAAAATTAAGGCAAGCAATGAAATTCATAGACCCAGTGGTTTTCATGATTTTGAAGCAGCTCAAAAAATAGTGGCTGGTTTCAATACTCGGTACGAAGAGGATTGTGAATACTTTTTAGAGCAAGTTAATCTTAAGAGCTTGTCTGAGGATACGATCGTTAACCTGGTTCATCAAGAGAAGCTGTCTCCCGAGGAAGCGCTGCCGCACCTTTCTTTGAAGTCACCTTACGCCGCGATGTGGAAATCAAGGCACATTCGTCAACTGTCTCTGCCAGAACTTGTAGGCGATCGCTAAGATCATTAGGGCATCTTCAGAGATTTTTCGCTTGGACACTAAATCGCAAAACTTGGCTGCTTTGCCGCCCATTGCACCGTCAGGTAGGCTTTACGCCGTTTTAGCCTATACCGCCTGGGGTCTGCTGCCCATCTACTGGAAGCTGTTCGGACAGACTCCGGCGATCGAGGTGCTGAGCCATCGGATGATCTGGTCGCTGGTCTTTTTGCTGGCTCTGCTGGGGCTGCAACACCGACAGGCTGAATTGAAACAGGTTTGGCGATCGCCCAAAAAAGTCGCGGTTCTGCTCGCCACGGCAGTGCTGCTGACCTTTAACTGGGGGCTGTATATCTACGGTGTGAATAGCGATCGAGTAGTGGAAACTAGCCTGGGCTATTTCATCAATCCATTGGTGAATGTGCTGCTGGGTTTTGTGTTTCTTAAAGAGCGGCTGCACTGGGGACAAAAAGTAGCCGTGCTGCTGGCAGCTTTGGGCGTAGCCAATTTCATTGTGCAGTTTGGCTCAGTGCCCTGGATTGCTTTAGCGCTGGCAGTTTCGTTTGCTTGCTATGGTTTGTTGCGTAAGATTGTGGCGGTTTCGCCTTTGGTGGGGCTAACGGTCGAAACAATGCTGATTACGCCTGTAGCGCTGGCATTAGTAGGATTCTGGGCAGTTTCGGGAACAGGACATCTGGGCACCAGCCTTTCTATGGCGCTGCTGTTTATCGGCGCAGGGGTGATGACTTCCATGCCGCTGCTCTGGTTTAACAATGCAGCAAAGCGGCTACGGCTCTCGACACTGGGCTTTTTTCAATACATTGCCCCCAGCATTCAGCTCTTGCTAGGAGTTTGGGTCTACCGTGAACCGTTTACAACCACTCACGCCGTTACCTTTGGGTTAATCTGGTTGGCGCTAGCAATCTACTCGGGCAGTTCGTGGATGGAACAGCGATCGGCTTCTTAGCTGCAAATTGCCGGTCGCATTACCCTCTGAGCAATCGCAAACCACTCAACGTCACCACTACCGTCGAGCCTTCATGCCCCAGCACGCCCAGAGGCAGCGTCATGTAACCTGCAAAGTTTAGCATTAGCAGCGCAAACACAAAGCCAAGAGCAAACACAATATTTTGCTTGACAATGCCCTGAGCGCGACGACCCAGATGAATAGCGTGTTCTAGTTTCTCTAAGCGATCGGCTATCAACACAATATCTGCGGTTTCTAAGGCGACATCACTCCCTGCGGCTCCCATGGCGATTCCCACCGATGCCTGAGCTAGGGCAGGCGCATCGTTGATGCCATCCCCAACCATTGCCACCGTCTGGTATTGCTTCTGTAACTGTCGAATGACATTAACTTTATCTTCTGGCAGAAGATCTGCATACACTTCGTCTATCCCAATCTGATCAGCAATGCTATGAGCCGTGCGCGAATTATCACCGGTTAGCATAACAATCTGCTCAACCCCCAAGCGTTTTAACCGAGAGATGGCTTGAGCCGCTGCAGGTCGCACCGTATCAGCAACGGCAATGATGCCCAGGATCTCTCCTGCATAGGCAACCCACACCACCGTTTTACCCTCCGCTTCCCATTGCTGGCTTTGCTCAACTAGGGCATCTGAAACACGCTTGGCGCGCACTTGGACAAAGGTTGCCTTACCCACAACTGCCGATCGACCATCAATCGCTCCAGTTATTCCCTGTCCGGCTTGGGCTTGCCCATTGATGGCTTCTGCCCAAGTCAAATTTTGTTTACGAGCCGCCTGAACGATCGCCTCCCCAATCGGATGCTCCGACAAACTCTCCAATGCCGCCGCGACTCGAAGTAGCGGGTCTGTAGACTTCTGAGTTGCCATGATATTAATC
>CASBQM010000563.1 GCA_949127645.1 Synechococcales cyanobacterium PMM_0036 | reverse complement strand
TTTACGACATCATTGAGTACCGCTTTATCGACTTGAGAAGCATCAGAAATAGGAACTAAGCCAAACAGCTTTTGAGACGCGGCAGCTTGCTCTAAAAACCAGGTCTGAATCTTCTTAAAACTGTCGGGTGAACAAGCTGATAAGGTGCCTAAGGGCTGATCGATCGCCAATTTAGCCACCCGCACTCGCATCCACAAATCTACTTCACCTTGTGGAAAAATATAGCCGCCACCCACGAGGCGATCGCCCACAATCGGATTGGGATAGATGTATTGATGGTCGTATAGCTCATTGGCTCCGGCAGGTTGCGGAACATTCAAACTATAGGCAGCCAGTACACCGCCTATGAGGGCGATCGGAGTGCCCAGCAGCCCCAGCAGAAACAATTTCTTCATGTCCGCACGGGTTATCTAGACTCATCATGGGCTGGCGGCGGCAGCTCTTCTAGAATCGTGAACCGAATGTGATTAATCGATAGATCGCCCAAAGAAATATCATCCGGCTTGTCGGCAGCCGTCATCTTCTCGAACGAAATACCCTTACCAATTTCCGCATGGAACCAGGGCAACCCCATAAAAAACCGCGTCGGATAAGGACCGCCCTCCGCCACATCATCTACGTTAGACTCCATGGGCAACCAGCCAAATCCCGGCACAAAAAACTCGATCCAGACGTGGTTATAGTCCGGCTGAAGCGGCACACCCCGCTGATCCGGATCAGCAGGGCACTTGTATCGTCCCACCGTCCGGCAAGCAATGCCGTTGAGTCGCGCCAATGCCAACAAAATGCCCACATACTCACCGCAGGAGCCAACGCCGCGCTCCAGCGCCACGTCTGGCGTATCGATGTAGGGCTTCATGCCGTAAGACATTCGATCGTATACGTAGTTGCGAATGCTAAGCACTTTACGCAGAAGGTTTGTTTCGGTGCCGATCGCTTCTCGTGCCGATCGCCGAATTACAGGCGTATCCATCGACAGCGCATCATTATCCACGAGATAGCGCTTCTGAAACTCTCGCGGCAGAGGAGGCAATTCTTCTACCTGGCGAGGAGTCAGATGATATTTAATGCCACGCACTTCTAGCAGCGCCTTCCAGCCAAATAGACCGCCGCCCTGACCGCTCACCTTATCAATCCGGAAAACCGCCACCCGCTGACCTTCCTGAATTTCTTCCGTAAAGGGCAACCCTACTGGCTCAACAGACAGCACCTTTTGGCGCGGCGTTTCTGCCGGGAGGGCAATCTTCCACTCTAGCTCAGTGATCGTCGGCGAATCCTCCAGCGGCGCAATCTCCTCTACGTAGGACATTTCGATCAAATAGCCGTTAGAGAGGGCATAATGCCGATCGCTGTAGTAGTGAAAATGCACCGGATGGATAAAAGTGCGGTGCCGCGAGGTCAGCTCCCGCGAGTTGTCCAAATCATTGGGATTATCCCGAATGTAGTATTCGTCTTCGGCATAGGCGGCATAGAGAATTCGATCGCCAGCCAGCCCCTCGCCCGTCTGTCTTTCACCAGTCTGCAAACCCGAATGAAAAGCGATCGCCATTGGGCAATCGTAAGGAGTCAGCACGCTAAACTGCACCTCTCCTGTAGCGCGATCCATGCAGTAGACCGATCGCTCCATATCGTCACAAACCCAAAGCTCTTCTTCGTTGACCGTTAGGTTTTCGATGCCCACACCGGGAGCTGAAAACTGAGTGATTCGCTTGCCAGTAGTGCGATCGAACACTAGAATGTAGCCCGCTCTCTGGCTCGTGACATAGACCGTAGATTGCCACACGGCAACGCCATCTACCTCATAGGGCAACGTGACAAACAGTCGAGGGGTAAAGTCTGTTGCTAAACACCACAAAACTTGGCTGTCTTTGACAAACCAAATTTGCTGCTCCCACAGCGCCAAGCCTCTAGCATCCACAAATGCCTGAACGTCATGAGGGTTCAGAACTGTCGTATTGTCCGTCGCTCTATCCACTTGCAGGAGGTGCCCCCGAACAGCGTCGAGCGCCAATAGCCGATCGCCGTCAGAAGCCAAACCCCTTATGGCATAAGCACCAATCGGGCGAATCGTGCGGCGTTGCGGATCAAAAGACCTGCGCAAAAGCTGAGGCTGCAAAGACTGAGGCTGCAAAGGCTGAGGCGCTGAAGTAGCAATCTGTTGCTCAGTAGGACTCGATTCCAGCGGCATAGGGGGCAGGAAAATTAGAATTGATTTCTTATCATCCTACACAAAGGGGGCGATCGCTTATGTCACTAGAGAGACTTTTGCACCGCAAAGCTAACTGCCGCTAATCTCCAGTACGCTGGGCAACCACCCCATAAAACGGATCGCCGCCCCCTACGCCCAACATTTGAAGGAAGCTCGGAACTGTGCTAGGACGGGCAACAACTTCGGGAGCGCTAAACCCCGGAACCGCCGCAAAATAGCTTTTAACTAAATTGACGCGATCGCCCTCTGAGCCGTCTCGCCAAGCCTGAATTGCCTTTTGGTAAAACATCCGGTTAGAGAAACTAACAATGGCAATACCGTTGGGCTTAAGAACGCGATAGATCTCGGCAAAGACGGCTTCTGGTCGCTGGAGATACTGAACCGAAACGGTATTCAGCACCGCATCAAACGACTGATCCGGCAGCGGAAAAAGCTGATTTTGATTCAAATTTTGAACAAAATAATGGCTGAAGCGAGGGTTACGCGCCAGCTCTTCCGGATTCAGACCATGCCCCTCGACATATTCAAACTCTAGTTCTTCGGGCAGATGAGAGACCCAGCTACTCATCATGTCAAAAATTCTTGTGTTGGGCTTGAGGCGCTCTCGGTACAGGTCAGTGAGCTGCTGAATGAAGCTCTCGTCAACATGAGTGACAAAGCGCGGAGCGTCATAAAACAGGCGATCGTCACTTTCGTCAAGCTTGGTGCGTTGAGTGGGTTGAAGCAGCATGGTAGGGCTTGAAAGATTGCTTTACCTTTACCAGTGTATATACAGTACTCACGTATATAGGGGCATCTCAGATATGAATCTGGTTCAAGATAATTCGTAGCCGATCGAAATCTTCTTTGAGCAAAATGCTGAGCGATCGCCCCACTCCCACCAGCCAAGCGCGATCAGCTTTGCGGAGCCGATAGATCTCTCGGACGGCAGCAGCAACTAGGGCATCCACAGGCGCATTGCCCACCTGAAGCAAAGTTCGCAAAAAGTCGAGCTGTTCGCTGAAAGCCACTACTTCTTCAGGATCGCAGTAGTACACCGCCTGATGGATTTGCGGCGGACGAGGCGGCAAATGCTGATAAATTGTTGTGTTCGGCACGTGGTTGCCGTTACCGTTGCCCGATTGCGGCGGCCGAAATCCGACGATCGCTGCCCGAAACTCAGTTCGCAGCATGGCAAAAATCTGGGGCTGCTGCTCTCGCAACTCCTGTAGAGATAGACCTAAAGCCCTAGCTCGATGCACAGAGTCGATCGGGCTAGTGGTGGCGTGGTAGACCACGGCATAAATCTGGTTATCCGACTCTTCGTCCCTTGCCTTTACC
>CASBQM010000562.1 GCA_949127645.1 Synechococcales cyanobacterium PMM_0036 | reverse complement strand
TCCGTAACCCCGTGAAAATGTAGGGCAGACTTGCAGGCAAAATAATTTTGGTGATCTGTCGCCAGCGCGACATTTCCAGCACCCGCGCCACGTCCAGGTAGTCTTTGGACACGCTGGAAACCCCTAGCGCCGTGTTGATGATAGTTGGCCAGAGAGAGGTAATAAAAATGACGAAAATGGCTGAAGGATTCGCCAGATTGAAAATTGCTAGGGCGATCGGCAACCAAGCAACCGGAGAGACAGGTCGGAAAATCTGAATCAGCGGATTAATTGCCAGCATGGCTTTGCGCGACATTCCAATCAAAAAGCCGACTGGGATTGCCACCACAGTTCCTAGCAGGAACCCCAGAAACACGCGTCGTAAGCTGGCTAGCAGCAGCCAGCCAATGCCCAAATCTCCAGGACCGCGCCGATAGAAGGGATGGGTAATGTAGTCCAGGTTTGCCACCAGCGCTTCTAGCGGCGTAGGCAGCAGCTCAGATACAAATGTGGCAACAAACCACCACAGCGAAAGGACTCCACAGATCCCTAAGAGCGGCAGTAAAACAACGTCCTGAATTAAAGTTGAGCGGACGGATCTCCGCCATGCAGCCTGAACTGCTACGGCGATCGCCAAAATATTAAATTGCAGCAGCATCAGTTCCTCCTGAGTGTATGAGGCAGGTATGTATATGGAGCGCCACTGAACCCTAAAGGAGATATGTGTCAAAGACGCTCTTAACCAAACCCGAGGACACTGAAGGCGATCGAGCAATAAAAAGCTGATTCTTCAGTCTCCCCTCAATGCCGACGGAGTTAGCTGACGGGCTAGGGCTGAGAGGTGCCCCTCTAGGGAAAGACAGAGATGCGGCTTTCCGAAAGATTCGCCCCAAGATTTGGTTCCTCCGCTCTTTGTTT
The DNA here is from genome assembly GCA_949127645.1 of Synechococcales cyanobacterium PMM_0036. GTDB lineage: Bacteria > Cyanobacteriota > Cyanobacteriia > Elainellales > Elainellaceae > Drouetiella. Next base: position 5,552 of record CASBQM010000562.1, on the reverse strand, counting down.
CGTCATCAGGACTGACCAAACAATAGATTAGGCTGACTTACTGTGGGTTCTTATCAAGTTATCACCCCCTCTAGAAAACCGTCAATCCTTTTCGATATAGACATCTGTGCGAAAAATATCTAAGTTTCCAGAGCTGTCGCTACACAAACCGTTCTAAAGACTAGCCTATGATGCAGAAGCTATGGGCAAATTTCACTTTGCACAAGATTGCTTTTAGAAGTTCGTTCTAATAAGGTCGATCGCATGACTTAGCTTTCTCAACAGGCAACCGACTCGATTAACGAAGGTTGCACATTCCCCCTCTTCCCGTGTGGGCTATGGTGTACACACAAGTTCTGACCCTCTTAATAAACTTAATATGACCGATTGGATTTATGCCTATCCGCCGCTAGTATACGGAACGTTAATCAAGCGATATAAACGGTTTTTTGCCGACATCTTGCTCGATTCCGGGGAAGAAATTGTGGCGCACTGTCCCAATACGGGACCCATGACAGGAATTTGTATTCCAGGCAATCGCGTTTTAGTCTCTCATAGCGATAGCAAAACCCGCAAATTAGCCTATACCTGGGAAGCGATCGAGGTGCATGATCTCCGACCGACTTGGGTGGGGGTGAATACGGCTTTACCCAACCGATTAATTAAGGCTGCTCTCACCGACAGGCTATTTCCAACGTTGGGCAGCTACAGCGAAATTCGCGGCGAGGTGCCTTACGGAGTAGACAAAAAAAGCCGCATTGATTTTCTACTGACGAGCGAGAATAAACCACCCATTTACGTAGAGGTGAAAAACACGACCTGGACGAAGGGCGAAATTGCCCTGTTTCCCGATACTGTCACCACGCGCGGACAGAAGCATCTGCGGGAGCTGACGGCGCTGTTGCCCCAGGCCCGATCGGTGATGCTGTACTTGATTAACCGAGATGACTGCAACCAGTTTTCCCCCGGAGATAGCGCCGATCCGGTCTATGGAAAATTATTGAGAGAGGCGATCGCCCAAGGTTTAGAAGTGCTGCCCTGTCGGTTTGAAGTGACTCCATCAGGTGTGCGGTATTTAGGTCTGGCAGAACTGGCGATTTGAGAGTACCCATGTGGGTACTGTGGATTTCAATCGACAGCAACTTATATTAGATTCGTAAGCTGCTTGAGAGCAAAAAATATGCTTGTTTCTACTTTTGAAGTTCTTGTCAAATCACAATTACCACCTGTCCCAGGGCTTGAAAATCTTAGTCGTAAGGTTATTCAAGGCTATTTCTTGACCATTGCTAATGTCAACTTCTTTCCTATAACGGTCTCTCTTGTTTTTACAGTTCAATTTCCTAAAAACCCCGGCGGACCAGCACCCCTTCCCGCAGACTTTAAGGATTTTCTTAATGCTGTTGATATCTCAGGGAAAAACCTGTTCTCTGATTTGGATAGCGAGGCAACACTGGTTCCAGAAATTGGACCTAAAAAAAACAAGGCACGGCTAACTTTTACGCTTCCTGAAAATGAAACAGGATTGCTTCTACTTCAGCCCGACATTCGTAAAGCTGGAATACTTTCTGAAGCGAACTTTGAAGCTCGTGGATATGTAGAGATTTTCTTGTCCTCCCTTTCAGGCTCGGATACTGCTACCTTACTGGTCACACCTGAACAGCGCGGCACTTTCTTTAAGAGTCTAGATGGCAAGAATTTAGATGGCAAAGCAAAAGCGGACGCAGGTCTCGACCAGATTGCCTACTCTCTGCCAGTCAGCAATGGAGGAGTCTTTAAGCTCTCCAATTCTTAGAACCTGTGTCAAGTTAGTGTGATTCATAGTCAGAGGTAGGATGAGCCTACCTCTGATGATTTAGCTTGTAACAACCCTTACTTGAGTTTTCAGTTTTGCCAGCCCTCTTCGTGTAATAAAAAGTTTGTAGTAGAGAACTGCTATGTCTCCAACTTTCAGGTTTAGTCCAGTTTCTTTTAGCTGGGTTGCGATTCATCCCAATCCTAAAGGGGTAATTCAATTCATTGGGGGCGCTTTTTTCGGCACTTTCCCAACCGTTTTCTATCGACATTTTCTGCAAACATTATTTGAAGAAGGCTATACAATTATCGCGCTGCCCTTCAGGTTTAGCTTTCGTCATTGGTCAATAGCGATCGATCTACTTAAAGAGCAAGAAATACTGCGCTACGAGCTGGCAAAAATTGCCAACAGATTGGGCTATCAGGATAAGACATATCAAAATAAAGCAAATTACTTTTGGCTAGGGCACAGTTTAGGCTGCAAATATATTGCGCTCCTGGAATTCTTGAGCGGTCAGCAATGGAAACAAATCACAGAGTCTTGTATCGATCGCACCGCATATCAGCAAATCGAAATCACTATTGCCAATGCTGGCTTAGAAGGTGTCTCAATTTTAGATCAGCCGTCGTTATTGGTCGCACCTGACATTAGCGATACAGAAAGCGCAATTCCAATTGAGGCACTTGCTCATTTCCTAGATCAAGTTGGGCTAGGAGTAAAGCCGACTAGAGGGCAAACCCAATGTTTGGTTGAACGCAGCCGTTTATTTAATCTGACCGCACTCATTTCTTTTGAAAAAGATACATTGGCGGGTAGTGAAACCGATGAATTTAAGTGCGAGAAAATTAAAAAAAATAGCGATGTGCTGTGGCTCATTGGGCAGTTGAAGAAGAGGAAATTTCCAATTTTACACAAAGAGCTAAAGGGCAAGCATCTGGAGCCTTTGGGGGTGAGGATAGGAGAATATGTGGTGGATCTTAATCCGTTTGACAAGTTTATCGAGCCGCTTAAAAGTAGAGGACTTGAGGGCATTGTGATTCATTTTTTAGATGAGCTGAGGCAACGGCAAAGCCAGATTGATGCTGTGGAAAAGCTAGAAGATGACACTCAAAACCCAGAGAAACTATCAAATTCTACTTATCCTCTCCCTTCAAGGATCAGTTATTAATAGACCTCTTGCAGGTTAGGATCTTTAGATTGGATCGGGTGGGGGCGTAGCCCCCACCCGATCCAATCTTCAAGAGATTCAATAGATCAAGTCATTGCCAGGTTGCTTCACAAGCGTGCCGATCGGGCGATCGCAATGACCGCCCGATCGAGTGTGTGCATCGAAAAAATAGGCGGAAGTAGAATGAACTCGACCTTCAAGGGGATAATAGTAGAGGCGGACACAGCCACCCTTACTATGAGAGAGGAAATCGATCGATGAATTCGGCAGACCTGAATCCGGCAACAATTGATTGCGCGACGGCTTGCGTTAACGGCTGTGTCTTAGGCGAAAGGTGCCCCAATCAGACGTTTCGTGATCAGACTTCTAAGTTTATTCAGGAAACTTCGCTTGAGCAGATGTTGGCGATCGCGGAAGAAGCCATCCGCAAAAAAGCAACGGCTCCAACACAATGGGTCTTTCCCGAAGACGGCATCCCCAAAGACTCTTAGCCGTAAATAGTTTAGCGTAGAAGTTTACCACTTTGCCTCCACGCATTTTTGGTAAAACAAACTATAATATTAGGCAGAAGACCTGATTTTTCTAGCCTAGATATAGGGGAAGCGCTATCCACTGTGTTTACAACCACCCTTTCTTACCAAAACTCTACTCAATCTACCCTGCCAATCGACCTTTTTGCAGCCATTCATGCTCTCAAGCAAGAGCTGAATGCAGTCATCTTGGCGCACTATTATCAAGACCCAGATATTCAAGATATCGCCGACTATATCGGTGATTCTCTAGGACTAGCCCAACAGGCGGCAAGCACCACTGCCGATGTGATCGTGTTTGCTGGAGTGCATTTCATGGCAGAAACCGCCCAGATTCTCAATCCTCATAAGCTGGTTCTGTTGCCCGACCTCAACGCCGGGTGTTCTCTTGCTGATAGCTGTCCTCCCAAAGAATTCGCCCAGTTTAAGGCGGCGCATCCTAACCACATAGTAGTGTCCTATGTAAACTGCACGGCTGAGATTAAAGCCATGAGCGATATCATCTGCACTAGCTCTAATGCAGTCAAGCTGGTGCAGCAAATTCCGGCAGATCAGCCGATTATTTTTGCGCCCGATCGCAATCTAGGGCGATATGTCATGGAGCAAACGGGACGCGAAATGGTGCTATGGCAGGGAAGCTGCATGGTTCATGAAACTTTCTCGGAAAAGAAAATTGTGCAGCTTCAGATTCAACATCCAAACGCAGAAGTGATTGCCCATCCGGAATGTGAACCTGCCGTGCTGCGTCATGCCCATTATATTGGCTCTACCACAGCACTGCTAAACTACTCTAAGAGCAGCGCCAGTTCTATTTTTATTGTGGCGACGGAACCCGGAATTATTCACCAGATGGAAAAATACGCGCCTGAGAAGATATTTATTCCAGCACCGCCAATGAACCAGTGCGCCTGCAACGAATGCCCCCATATGCGGCTAAATACGCTGGAAAAACTGTATCTGGCAATGCGCGATCGATCGCCAGAGATTACATTGCCCGAAGCAATTCGTCTAGCGGCGCTTAAGCCGATTCAGCGAATGCTGGAGATGAGCTGAAACGATAGAAAGCTTTATAGCCACTGCTCAGCGATCGCCACGCCCCGTTGCTGCATCGTCTGCTGAAACAAATCGGTTGGCAAGGCTTGCTCTATTGCCCATACGCCAGGATATTTAAGCTGTCCTGATAGCAGCAATTGCGCTACGCTTCCCGTGCCATAGCCCACCGCCGCTGCCGTGTCATTTTGCACAAAAGTAGAAACATATCGAGCGGGCCGTCCGGCTTTCTGCCCTTGCACCTCTGCCCGCATAGCGACCCCGATACCGCTGAAGCGATTGGTCACTGAAGTCATGCGATAGCTGACCTGCGACAGAAACTCAATGACTTGAGGCTGATGTACCCAAGGACGCGGCAGAATGTTGGCAACGATCGCCGTTAAGTGATTGTAAAAGTCTGGTGCCGAACCAAATTTGACAATGACCGTTGACACCGGGAAACTTTCGGTCAACGTCAGAGCTTCCGGCATATCAAACCAGTAGACCCCCGTCTGCCCAAATGGCTGGGGAAACTCAATGGTCTCTCGTCCGGTGTAAGGTTTCACCGTCTGCCACTGGCGATCGAGCCATACCTTAAAGGAATTTTGCAGCCCTAAAAAAGTGGTGCGCATCACCGTTACGCCCGAACCGCCCGAACCCGCGACCACATAGCTCAAGTGAATGTAATCAGCCGTATCGAGTTGTTCGATACCCTGACGTACCATGCTGTTGGAAATACCGGGAAAAACCCCGGAGTTGACGATCGCCGTAACGTTTGCCGCCTTCGCCGCCGCCTGATGACTGAATGCAGCTTGGGTAAAAGATCGATCGTCACTAACGTCAAGATAATTCACACCCTGCTCAATACAGGTCTGTAGAACCTGCGTATCTCGCAGCCGAAACGGACCCGCACAGTGAATTACCAGGTCAGTAGCAGCGATCGCTTTTGCCAAACCCTGTCTATCTGAGAGATCAAGCGCTAGGTAATCTACACCTGCACCCAGCGCCTTAACTGTACCCAAATTAGTAGCACCACGCCCGGTAACGGTAATCT
>CASBQM010000561.1 GCA_949127645.1 Synechococcales cyanobacterium PMM_0036 | reverse complement strand
TTTTGTTTGCTAAACGAGCAGCAAAACGGATCGTGTCTCCTGCTTGGGCAGCCGCGATCGCCGCTCGCAAAGACCCTGCGCCTGCATCGGCAGTCGTTTTGACCGTAATAATATTAGGCATAAGAAAATTTGGTGATGAGAAGATTTATTCGCAAGCAATATCACTTTTACACTGAGTAGTATTAGGTATAAAAAATGACCAGCTTCTAGTTAATTCATGCAGAAGCGATCGCATCAGGACTAATTACGGAACATCCCTTGCGCAGGCAGGGCTGATTTATTGAAGATAGAAAAATGAGAATGAAAGGAATACCCCCTCATCTACCTGCCTCCTATGAGCCTCATTGAGCATCTCAAACAAATTCCAGATTTCCGCACGCAACCCCGCTATCCTCTCTCGCCTTCATTTAGCAACGGTACAAGAAACAACGCTAAGCTCAAAAGTATTGCTATGACTGGCTTTCAGAAAGGGAGTAGTCGCCAGATAATGTAACTGCTTAGATGGATTCAGGCTACTTCAGACATTGTTGGGAACGAGAAATCAGAGGTTTCAGGCCATAACTTAATAAAGATAAGTCCAAATTTACGCCAGAGTTGTCCTGAGAGTTGAAGAAAGGCTCTGCCGCCACATGAGCGTGATCTAGCTAAAAGCCAGAGTTAGCAAGGGTTTCATCCATTGCGATCGCTATAGATCTATCAAAATGAGAGGCTATAATCCTTATGGTGTAAAGCTTTCAGCCTTAGCGTTATTTATTACTCCGTTGCTATATGAAGGCGAGGATGCTTCAACTCCTGAAGCGCCTGAGTTTCACGCCGGAAGGACTCAGCCAGAATTTCTTCCTCAATTCGCCCATGCTTGAAGACTTTGACAGCAACTCGCTTGAAATTGTCCTGCAAATCGACAGCCTGATAGACGTCCGCCATTCCACCCGAGTGAGGAGGTTCTGAAAGAACGTAACGACCGTTGATGGTTAAAAACGATTGGTTAGGCATTCTGTCTTCGGGCTGAATATCTAGTCATAGCAGCAGGAGCCAGATCTAAAGTACCCACTTTGCCCCTGAACATAACGCATACAGATGCAACCCAGACGATACGTGGGGTTGAGCCGAGATAGACGTATGGCAACGGTCTTGGCAACCAGGTATCACATCTCCTGAAATGCATGTATGTCCATAGTTTCAGGATGATGATTTTTGATGCTTCTGAGCACCATGAGGTTGATGTGCTGCGACAGAACGCAACTACTCAACGAATAGGTTTGAGATTCTCATAATGGCAAAAAGAGACATCTTGAATCGTGTTTTGTGCAAACCTAAGCAAGCCTAAACATTGGCAGGAGTCTTCTCTACCCGACGGCTCGACCCCAATAAAGGCTTACAGCTAGAATTCTGCTAATTCAAATCACTTCCTGCCACCAATCATCGACAATATCTGCAGTTAACTCATACTCTGATGTGATTTGTTCAGCATACTCATCACCCATCTCCTTGGAATGACCAATAAAAGTAGCAAAAGCCTCTCTGATGTCAGGTTTTCCTGTTTGACGAATGTGTTTCTCCGCGATGTTCCGCAACTTGTGCGGATTTGTCCAGCGCTCCTCGCCAAACAAGGCTTTGGTTGCTCTTGCGATCGCATTTATCACGACTCGCCAGATACTGGCAACATCGTGTGGTTTACCAAAAGACTGCGTATCATTCTTCCCATTCTTGCCAAACTTAAAGAACAGAAAGTTGTGGCTCTCAAAATTCTGCTTAGCAACCTCCCAAGTCTCCAAGCGTCGTTCTACCCCCTTCAAACGCTTCTCAAGATACGCAATATATTGACCACTGCTGTTCTTAACAGTTTTGGGTAAGTCTCCTTGTTCAGCCGCTTTCAAGCTCTGCTGTAGAGCTTCAACCTTATCAATTTTATACCCCCAAAACTTCATCCAGTGCTCAGGAGATTTAAGCGCATTTTCAATTAAAGGACGCCATTTGTAGATCCATAGATCCAGATCCTCCGTCAAGATAGCAGGTAATCTATAGTGACGATCCTTGCTTTCAGAAGAGCGTTTATGCTCTTCGAGGTAAACCACGTAATAGGGATCACCCTGCTGATCTACCTGACGCAATAAAGTTTCACCTAGCTTTAGATTACGAATTTCCTCTTGTCTAACGGGGCAGTAGACTAAAATTTTGACAATTAAATATATCTGCCACATTCTCGCAACTGCTGATGTGCGCCGTTTCTGCGAGTATTTATGCGTTCCTGTCTTCTTGTCATAAGCCCTGATGCTAGGGGCACAAAGCAAGCGAAGATATTGAACGACCTTTCTTGCCTCTTCATGCGTCAATTCTTTTATTGCCCATTTTTCAGCATCCAATTTTTCTTTGTCTAAAGCATACTCTTCTGCAAATTCGTTACGGAGATCCTTCAGCTCTAGAATGATTGCAATATCAGACCAGTTACGGCGCTTGGATTTGTCATATAGCGGTTTTCGACTCAATACAATACACTAAAAGACACTGATAATGGTAGGGTTACTCATTTATGAAAGCGTATTCAGTTGATTTGCGCCAAAGAATTATAGATGCCTACGAGCAAGAGGAAGAATCACAACGATCGCTA
>CASBQM010000560.1 GCA_949127645.1 Synechococcales cyanobacterium PMM_0036 | reverse complement strand
GAGTCGCGGTGGTTTTCGTAGAGCGCTTGTCTTGTGCCCTGCAATAGACCCGACAAGAAATCGCCGGAGGTTGCTCCTGGCTCGACTTCAATCGATTCCCCTAGTCGGTCTTCTAGCACCTCGATAAAGGTGACAAAGAAATTAGGTACGCCTTCCCGCAACTGCTGCACATAGGCGTGCTGGTCGGTCGAGCCTTTATTGCCATAGACAGCGATGCCCTGATAGACGGGGTTGCCGTCCAAGTCGTTCTCTTTTCCCAAAGACTCCATTACGAGCTGTTGTAGATAGCGAGAGAACAGTAGCAAGCTGTCTTTGTAGGGCAGCACCACCATATCTTTTTCGCCCTTGCCGTTGCCTGAGTAATACCAGCCCAGCGCCATCAGCGCCGCCGGATTGCTCTTTAGGTCAGATGTCCGAGTGACATCATCCATTTCTTTAGCGCCTGCTAGCATGGCATCAATATCAATGCCCTGAAGCGCTGCGGGCAAAAGACCGACTGCCGAAAGCTCGGAGGTGCGTCCGCCTACCCAGTCATGCATAGGGAAAGTGCCGAGCCAGCCGTCTGATTGAGCCAGCTTCTCAAAACTGCTGCCGATGCCCGTAACGGCGATCGCGTGTTGGGCAAAGCTTAGCCCATTCTGCTCATAAAAATGCTTGACCTCTAACATCCCGTTGCGGGTTTCGGGCGTGCCGCCTGACTTGGATGTGATGACTACCAGCGTAGAAGCCAGACGATCCTTGAGCTTGGCAAAGATCCGATCTATGCCCGTGGGGTCGGTATTGTCCAAAAAGTGAATCGTCATGGGCGGTTGCGCTGGAGCCAATGCATCGGCAACAAATTCGGGTCCTAGTGCCGAGCCGCCAATGCCTACCGACAGAACATCCGTAAACTTAACGGCGTTAGGCGGATGGATTTCGCCGCTGTGAACCTTGGTAGTGAAGGTCCGAATGCGATCGAGCGTTTCCACAATATCCTGCTTTAGCTCTGGAGTGGGGGCTAAATTGGCGTTGCGTAACCAATAGTGACCCACCATGCGATTCTCGTCAGGATTGGCGATCGCCCCTCTCTCTAGTGCCTCAATATCCTTGAAGGCTTTGTCAAATTTAGGCTTCAGGGTCTCCACAAAAGCATCATCAAACCGCATTCGACTGATGTCCAGGTATAGCCCCAGTCCTGGATGACAATAAAGCCAGTCCTGATAGCGTTGCCAAAGCATTGAGGCATCCATATGGTCTTTACCTATCGAGTTTCTCACTAAACAGTGTATCGATACTGTGCATCGACACGATGTATTGGTACAGTGCATTGGTACAGTGCATTGGCACGGTATATCAATGCACCCATGGCGGGTCTAAAAGCTCTGACGCGGATTCTTGGCGCGATCGCTTCTCTCTACAGAACTCTCTACCAAATTCTGTGACACTTGCTTAGGAAGATGCAGTATCCTACACATCATCTTGTCTGCAATCGTTTTGATCATGTGCAATCGTTTTGATCATGTGCGATCGCTTTGATCATCTGCAATTATTTTGATCATAAGTAGCTGAAGGCGTGAGTTAAGCAATTTGGGATCGGCGATCGCATCCGCTCTTCAAACCTGATCTGCCGTTCAAATTAGTTGTGAAACCGGGGTCAAGGCTATGGCTGAGGAGCCACTGCCGATCTTCGGGAGTTTCGCTGATCCATCGCTCCAGCATATCTGCCCACTTCACAGGCAATCTGAGCTGTCGCCAGGTTTCGTAGGAAGCCGCAGAAATTTGCTCATACAGAGCTGCATCTGCTAGAAGCTTGGCAATACACCTCGCCATGGCGATCGCATTACCTGAGGGAAACAGCAGGGCATTGACTTCAGACTGGAGATTATGGGTAAACATCGAATGATCTGAAGCCACGATGGGAGTGCGCGATCGCAGTGCATGGTGGAGCGTCAGCGGAAAGCCTTCTGGGTAGACGTGGCGACTGGGCACCACCACTAGATCGACCTCTCGCATCAGCGGCTCTACCCTCTGAGTGGAAATCATGCCCAAAAATTCAACGGCATCGGCAATATTAAGCCGATCTGCCTGACGGGCAAATTCTCCCGTCTCGTCTTCTCCCGCAATCTGCAACTGTACCGGAATCTGAGCTGCTCTGAGATGAGCGATCGCCTTGAGCAAATCTCCTACCCCTTTTTCCTCCATCAGCGTGCCGACATAAATTAGCTTCCAGCAATCTGACGGCGATCGCAGGGATTTTGGCGGCAGAGCGCCAGGGGTTAGCTCTAGGAGAAAATCCCAAGGAACAATCTTCTGCGGCTGTACGCCTAAATGCTTTAGCTTTTGCGCTGAAGCCATACCATAGCTGCCCACCCACTCAATCTGGGAGTGATTGAGCGATCGGATGAGCCAGTAATTTTTCAGCCGGGTTTTCCAATGGGTAGAGACGATCGAAGAGGCAAAGAGCGCCATGGTCTTCACTTTATGTTTGATTGCCCAGGCAAAAATTTCGGCTACCGGCATCCGCACAATTAGATGAGTAGGGTTCAGCTTTTCGAGGAGGCTAATCAATGTCTGGGGTTTGACGGCTCGATGCCCTGATGCCTGAAGCCCTGCCCCGATCGCTCGTACGCCGTTCGGCAGCACCTCGTCATAGACCTCTGTAGTCAGGCAGCAAATGACGGCAACCGCATCAGTCTGGTTGACTAAATCTGCAACAGAATTGACAGAATATTGCTGAGCGTAATAGGTTTCCTCTCTACCCCTCTGGAAGTTTTGCACCGTCTGGCGATAATCTCCGGCATATTGGACGATAACCAGCCGCTTTGGGGGATCTAGCCGCTTTGGGACAAACTGTAGAAAAGACGCGGTATTGCTCGAATTTCCCAAACTGCCCGATCGCCGCTCCGTCAAAATAGATTCTAATGCCGCATTCCAACTTCGAGCCGGGTCATAAAACTGCGCCTGAAGGCTAAGGCAGTTACGACGTTTTTGCTCATAGAAATTGCGATCGTCGCAGAGCTGCAATAGCGCGTCACCATAGGCTTTGACATCGTTGGGCGGCACTTCCACCACCGCCGTCTGCACATAATCTAATGCCGGACATACGGACGAAGTAACGACCGGACGACCTGCCAAAATTCCTTCGGCAACAACCTGATTAAAGCCTTCCACAAATTCAGTGCGGGTCGGCACAATCACCACATGAGATTGGCTCAAGCGCTGCCGCATTTCAGCTTTTTGGCAATAGCCGTAGCAAATTACGGTGTCTCGTAGATCTGCCTGAGCTACCGCTATGCGCAAATCGTCTAGAGCCGATCCACTGCCGCAGATTTCAAAAATGATGTCTTGCCGTCCCTGAGCCGCAAAGCGTTGAGCAATCGCTAGAAGGTCAAAAACCCCTTTGTTGCGCTCAATCCGACCTGCAAACAAAACTCGGAAGGGCGATCGCTCTAAATTGGGTTCTGTCACGTTAGCAAACTCAGTCGAACGATATGCCGGTAAGAATTCTACGACAGGTCGAGGGTTTCCCTGCGTGATCTGCGCGACTTGCCCCTTAATATTTTGCGAAACGGCTAAAATTGCAGCGCAGTCTTTGGCAAAAAATCTGCGGCTAAGCTGCAATATTTGACGCTCGATCCGTCGCTGAGGTTCATACTTTCGCCATAGGGTGCAGTGCAGACTAGGAATCACTTGAATGCCTAGCCAACTTAAGACAGACAGCATAAACCAATGGGTTGAACCCGTATCTATAATGGCAACATTTGCCCGAAAGCCGATCGCTGAAATAATCAGTCGTAGCCCGTATGCGACTTGACCTAGGTGGTATAAGATTCCAGAGGTGTTTTGTAGAAAATTAGGGCGGTTTTCTAAAATAAACTGTTCATTTTGCCAGCGCGATCGCTCACCAAAAGACGAAATTACATAAGCTTTTGCCTTTAATTTTTGGCAAACATCATAGAACTGACTAGAGTAAGTAACAGAGACTTGTGAGGGGTCATCCTGTCCTTTCACCCAGTAGTCATAGGTTCCAATCACATTGCCAGGGCCAGCCGCATATAAAATCCGCAGAGATAAGCGTATAGATGAATTGTCCGACATGGGGGGACTCCAAGAGACAGTAATACGCTCTCAGTCAGTACACAAAGTCCTGAGACAGGAAGGATGCCCTCTGCTTCACGTATTCTTTACACATTCTTTACAGGATAACTTCTATGACTTGAGCTTGCTACCCTAACCCAACCTTAAGGAGATTATACGGTAATCATTGTGGAATTCTTAACGTTGGGTTAGGGTTCACAGCCTTTTCCTGAGCCATTAGCCGATCGCAGAACTGCATGACCCCCACAAATCTGGCTGAACTTGCAAAAAATGGCGATCCTCAGGCGATCGCCGCCCTCTTAGCTCGATTGCTTGCCAATGCAGAGATAGGGGTAAAAGCCGATTGGCAAGGCAAGCTGCTTAACCTGCGGTTTTTCTCTTCGACTGATGTTGACTCGTTCCAGACGATCGCTTTTTTGGAAGAAAACTTGCGGGTTTTGCAAATAGAATCCGTTCAGACGGTGCGGGCTTTTGGCTATCGAGAGGGCAGCCCGACTCCGCTCTGGAGTCAAACTGTGGACAGGCAATCTAATCCTGCTGCCCTAGCTCCGATCGCCGCTCCGCGATCGCCATCTTATTCTTCGCCGCCCAGCCTGCCCGATCCTCAGGTCGATCGCTTTATCGTTTGCGGGCTAGGCGATCTGGGGCAATATTGTGTCCTCAACCTCAAGCGTTTTGCCCTGCGAGAGTTTGAGATTCGCGTCACGGCGATCGACAAACGGATGCGAGACGAGTGGGAAGTCAATGATTTCCTCAATCTGCTCACAGAAGCTCCAGTCATTGGCGATTGCCGCAATGATGAGGTATTGCTACGGGCTGGCATTGAGCAATGTCGCGCTATTTTGCTGGTGACGAACAACGAGAGCGTCAACATTGAGGCGGCGATCGCGGCTCGGCGGCTCAATCTCAATGTCCGCCTAATCGTGCGTTCTTCTCGGCAGAGTCTCAACCAGTTGCTCAAACAGCGGCTCGGAGATTTCGTAGCCTTTGACCCAACGGAGCTTCCGGCTGCGTCGTTTGCCCTGGCAGGTCTGCAAGCCGGAATTTTGGGCTACTTCGATATTGGCGGTGTCCGGCTTCAAGTGGTCGAGCAGCAGGTGCAGCCCAAAGACTATCGGTTTGAGGGGGCTTACGCCTCGACGCTGCACAAGAAAAGCTATCGACTGTTGAGCTATCACTCTGCGTCGGGTCAACCGCCCTCCAGAGCCTTTTATCAATGGCAGACAGATACGCAAATTCAGCCTAGCGATACGATCGCCTATATCG
>CASBQM010000559.1 GCA_949127645.1 Synechococcales cyanobacterium PMM_0036 | reverse complement strand
CTCCGTTGTGCCTGCAGTGTGTTTGCGTACCCTAGTGTGCGGCTTATTTGGGGTGTTTATTTCCTGGCTCTACAGTCTGGGATATCCTGTCGCCCTACCCATTTTGGCAGGGGTCATTCCCAATATTGTTTTAGGTCTAATGCTGGTTTTTCGTACTAATACGGCTTACGAAAGATTTTGGGAGGGGCGAAAGCTTTGGGGGAATCTGATCAATACGGTTCGGAATTTATCTAGAAATATTTGGGTTTCTATCGACGAAAAAGATGCAGACGATCGCGCTACTAAAATTGCCGCTCTTCATTTAATCATCGCTTTTGCAGTGGCGACAAAGCTGCATTTACGTCAAGAGCTAATTAACTCAGAGCTAGAGCCTCTGCTCTCATCAGACCATTACGCCAAGCTCAAAACGATGAACAATCCGCCGTTAGAAATTGCGGTGTGGATTCAGGATTACTTGCAGCAGCAGGCTCACAGAGAGTGTTTGGATGGGTTTCAGCTCAGTATATTGCTGCAAACCTTAAATGAAATGGTAGATAGTTTAGGCGGCTGTGAGCGCATCCTAAAGACTCCTATTCCGTTGGCCTATGCGATTCATCTCAAGCAGCTTTTGCTAATTTATTGCCTGACGTTGCCCTTTCAATTTGTAGAAGATCTGCACTGGCTGACGGGGGCGATCGTTACACTCATCAGCTTTACTCTGTTGGGCATTGAAGAGATCGGGCTAGAAATCGAAAATCCTTTTGGTCGTGATGCCAACGATCTGCCGTTAGACAGCTTTTGCGAAACGATGCAGCGCAATATCAATGACATTATGACCCTAGAGCCTGTCAGCATCAGAGGCACAAGATAGATTTAGACTGGTCATAGGCTAGTCGCTTGTCGATCGCATAAAATAAGCCTAGAGTTGCAATCTCTGACCATGACCGTTTCCCTCTCAGATTCTCAATCAACAGCAGTTCTTTACCCTAGTGCAGACGGCGAACCTGTGGCTGAAACCTACGTCCATTTTTATGCCCTGCTCGTCACGCTAGAAGTCTTGAGGCAATATTTGCAGGGGCAAAGGTTAGAGGGACGCAGCGCCACTGTTTTGGGCAATCAGTTTATGTACTATGCCGAAGGGTTTCCAAAGCTACGCGTGGCACCCGATGTCATGGTCATCTTTGACGTGGCTCCTGGCGGACGAGACAACTACAAAATTTGGGAAGAAAAGCAGGTGCCTGTGGTTGTGTTTGAGATGACCTCGAAAAGCACAAAAGCTGAAGATATGGGCGAGAAGAAAACGCTGTACGAACGGCTGGGCGTGCAAGAATATTGGCTCTTTGACCCAAAAGGCGAATGGATCACGACTCAGCTTCAGGGCTATCGCTTGCAGGAGTCGGGCTATGCGCCCATTACAGATGGGCGGAGTGAACCGCTGAAGCTGCGATTGCAGGTTGAGGAACAGCTCATTGGATTTTATCGAGAAGACACGGGTGAAAAATTGCTAATTCCGGAAGAGTTAGCAGTAGCCTTAGCCCAGGAAAGACTAGCGAAAGAGCAGGAAAGACTAGCGAAAGAGCAGGAAAGACTAGCAAGACAGCAAGCAGAAGAACAGGTTGAGCGCTTGAAAGCTCAGTTGCGATCGCTCGGCGTTGATCCCGATATGATCTAACGTGCTTTCGTTCCTGCTCCAGCATCATCAGCGCTTAACGCGATCGTCTCCCTTATTCTCTGATTCTAAATCAAAAACAATCTCAAAAATTCCGTCAGGTACCAGGCGTCGCAGTCGGATTAGATATTCTTCAGCTTCATTGCGTTTACGAAATCTTGCCATGCGAAGGATTTGAGCTTTAGGCAAGCAACGAATAATACACCAAGGATGAAGGCGATCGGTGTAGCTCATGGCATTATTTTGTCTATGAGTTGAATTTTGAGCAGCGTAAATTTGGCGGCTTTCGAGTCCGCTTGATGAGAAACTGATGAGGGATAAACCCAAAAATGTTTTAGCCTGTTTGCAACTAGGGCAAAGCAGACAGCATAGAGAGACTCGAATCTACATTTACAAAGATGTATACACGAGAATGTAATTACATTTTAGTATAGTATGACTGAAGCAGACGATCAAGTAACACTTGCGGAATTGCGCAAACGGGCTGAACTGACGCGCCGACAAGTAGCGATCGCTCTAGGAGTCACCGAAAAAACAATTTATGTTTGGGAAATGGGTGCGAACGAGCCTCGAATGACTCCTGCTCAAACGAAGCAGCTTATGGAGACTTTGCAATGTTCGTTTGAAGAATTGGTAATAGCCACAAAAAAGCGATCGCCAGAGTGAATCGTCAGAGTGACCGGGCGATCGGTGAGGCAAATCAAGTTTCTCAGATTTTCTTATCCCACAGGCTGCGCTTCATCATGCTGCGGGTGTAGCGCCTTGACGCTTTGGAGGCTGGCATAGAGGCGATTTAGGGCGCTGGTGTAGGCAAGTGCCGAGGCAACGATAATGTCTGTGTTTGCCGCATGACCGGAGAAAATCACCTCTTCATGCTTCAGGCGAATCGTGACTTCACCCAAGGCATCAATGCCCTGCGTCACAGACTGTACCGAAAACTCAATCAACTCATTGGGAATATCAATGACGCGATTAATGGCTCGGTAGACCGCATCTACGGGTCCTGTACCGATCGCCGCATCGGTCAATTCTTCGCCTTCGGGCGTACGGAGGGTGACGGTTGCCGTGGGTCGGGCATGGTCGCCGCAAGACACCTGAATATGCTCCAGCCGGAATAGCTCAGGAGACTGCTGGGCTTCGTCATTGACGATCGCCTCTAGATCCCAGTCGGTGATATCTTTTTTCTTATCCGCCATGTCTTTAAACCGCAGGAAGGCTCGGTTCAGCTCCTGGTCGGCAAGATCAAAGCCTAGCTCCTTCAGGCGCACCCGGAAGGCGTTGCGTCCTGACAGCTTGCCCAAAGTAATCTGGTTATCATTCAGCCCGATCGACTGAGCATCCATGATTTCGTAGGTCAACTTATGCTTCAGCACGCCGTCTTGATGAATACCCGACTCGTGAGAGAAAGCATTAGCGCCAACGATCGCCTTATTGGGCTGCACCAGCATTCCCGTTAGGTTAGATACCAATCGAGAAGTCTTGTAGATTTGGCGCGTGTCAACTTGAGTGAGCGGCGCTTCAGAATCCACCGCACGACCCAAAAACGGATTGAAGTACTGCCGCCGCACGTGCAGCGCCATCACCAGTTCTTCCAATGCCGCATTGCCCGCTCGTTCGCCAATGCCGTTGATCGTGCATTCTAGCTGTCTTGCGCCATTCTTCACGGCTTCCAGGAAGTTGGCAACCGCCAGACCCAAGTCGTTATGCCCATGCACAGAGATAATTGCCTGATCAACATTAGGCACGTTCTCCTTAATACCTTTAATAATGGCTCCAAATTCTGAGGGTGTGGTGTAGCCCACAGTATCCGGAATATTGATCGTCGTGGCTCCAGCCGCGATCGCCTTTTCCAACACCTGATACAAAAATTCTGGGTCAGAGCGTCCGGCATCTTCGGGAGAAAACTCCACATCATCCACAAAAGTCTTGGCATAAGCCACCATTTCGGGCGCAATTTCCAAGACTTCCCGGCGCGTTTTCTTCAGCTTATATTCCAGATGAATATCTGAAGTAGCAATGAAGGTGTGAATGCGCGGTTTAGCAGCATAGACAACCGCTTTAGCTGCTGCTTCAATATCCGATCGCGTGGCGCGTGCCAAACCGCAGATGATCGGGCCATCCTCGGTACCTACCTGCTGAGCAATTTTGCTAACGGCTTCAAAATCACCAGGGCTGGCAAACGGAAACCCTGCCTCAATGATATCTACCCCAAGGCGCGCTAGCTGACGGGCGATCGTCAATTTCTCATCCACATTCAGGGTGGCTCCAGGCGACTGTTCGCCATCTCGCAGAGTGGTGTCGAAAATGAGAATCCGGTCAGTCTGGGACGCAGGGAGGGGTTGAGCGCTCATAGGATGAAGACAGAGTAGGTGAAAAGCTGTAGCAATAACAGCTATTTTAGAGGGTGAGCTGGCGATCGGTGGTCAATTGTTAACTTGCGTGATCGATCTAGCCCATGCCCCAAAACCGTTATGGGGATACTCAAGGCAAGAGCGATCGAAACAGAACTGCTCTAGTAACCGCACATCTACCAGCGCCAAACCCAAGCCCATCAACAATAGCAGCATATAGGGAACTTGACGAAGCACCGTGAAAATGTTCGGAAGCATCGCCGCGCTCAAAGCAATGAGCAAAATAATCAGAAAGTGGGCGTTGCTGAATGCAGGTATGAATTGCCCTCATCCCCAACCCTTCTCCCTAGGGAGAAGGGAGCTAGAACTCTTGTCCCCTCTCCATTCGGGAG
>CASBQM010000558.1 GCA_949127645.1 Synechococcales cyanobacterium PMM_0036 | reverse complement strand
TTTGAATTCAATCGACTGCCCTTTAGCCAGTTGACAAATGCCGATTCCCACCCATCATCATTAATGCGTGCCGTCAGCTCTGAGACATTATCAGTAGGCGTATAAGATTCGATGCCCGCAATCTTACGAAAATCGTTAACGGCATGACTCGCATGACCGGCTCCGCCGCCAACGCCAATGAAAAAGAGCCGCCCACCATGTTCACGGATTGCAACAATTTCATCCACCATTTTTTCAACGATATTGATGTCGATCGCATCAATAATTGTTTTCGCATCTGCAAAAAATTCGGACACATATCCCATTTTCAAAGCCCTCCCTCGCGGTTCAAACAAAGCAACTCTAAAATCAAAGCAACTCTAAAATCAGATTGGCAGCCGATAATACATCTGGCACCCCAAAATCAGCTTCTGTATTTTGGTTATAGTCTCGCTGAATCAAGATTGTCTGGCAGCCTGCCTGCTTGCCTGCCTGCATATCTTTCCAGGAGTCTCCTACCATAAAAGACCGACTCAGATCGATATTCCATTGAGTCGCTAACTCAACTAGCATACCAGGATGAGGTTTACGACAGGAGCAGCGATCGCCATTGTCGTGGGGGCAAACCCGCAGATCGTCAATCGGCAAAGTTTGGTAGATTGCGGCTGTCATTTGCTCCAAGACGGCCGCCTCCATCTTGTGACGGGCAATGTCCGGCTGATTCGTAACCACAAACACGGGCAAAGCCGCTAACTTAATTTGCTGGATGGCGGCTTGAATACCTGCTGCCCAGACGAATTCTGTGATTAAACGAGGAGAAACCGCCTGACCCTCTCGGTAAACGACCTCATTGATTACCCCATCGCGATCGAGAAAAACTCCTGGTCTCAAGCTAGCCTCTTCAGCAATTCTGAGCCGATCAGACATGAATCGCTGCTCCGGTCTTTGCCGATCGATAGAGAGCATCCAGCATTCGCATGGCGTTGACTCCCTCCTCTGGAGTGCCCCAGTAGGGAGTTTTGGCGACAATCGCCCCGATAAAATCCTGCCACTCTAGCTCCCAGGAGATATCAGGTAAATCGAAAACTAGATCTTCTAAGTCAGGCACACCACCTTCGGGCTTGCGATAGGCGATCGTCAGCCGTTCAATGCCATAGCTTTTGCCTAGCCCTTCAATCGTGAGGGAACCTTTCTGCCCGTAAATCTCAAAGGAAAACAGGTTTTTCCACTGCGTCCAGCTCGTATGGAAACTGGCGATCGCCCCATCGCCAAACCGAAACAGACCAAAGCCATTATCTTCAAGGGGCTGAATCGGCCAAATCGCCGTTTGTAAATAGGCGAAGGCTTCAGTGGGCAGTCCGGCAAACCAGTGAATCAAATCGGCAATGTGAACCCCCTGATCGGTGAGTTCGCCGCCGCCTGCTAGCTCTGGATTGCCGCGCCACTCGTTTTCGTAACCTGGTCGTCCGCCATGCCCATATCGAGCGCGGATGTTGATGATGTCACCGATCGCCCCAGCCTGAAACAAATCATAGGCTTTAGCTAAAGCCGGATGATAGCGGTGATTGAAGCCAATTTTGAGAATGCGATCGGCAGCTTTAGCGGCTTCTGCCATTTGTAAGGCTTCGGCTAAGTTGCGCCCCATCGGTTTTTCGATCAGCACATGCTTTCCGGCTTGTAGGGCGGCGATTGCAATTTCTGCTAGCAATCCGTTGTGTGTCGCTACGGCAACGATATCAATATCAGGACGGGCGATCGCCGCTTTCCAGTCGGTTGAAGACTCACAGCCATATTGCACAGCCACAGCTTCCGCCGCTGCCGAATTGATGTCTACGACGATCGCCAATTCTGACAACGGATGATCAGTGGCAGTTTGCGATCGCCGTTTGCCAATTAGCCCGCACCCGATTACAGCAACTTTCATGCTTTCCTATCTCGTTGAATAAGCTTTAATAGCAAGAGGCATGAAGTTAGGCTCATTGCCAATCCATGCCCCGATCCTTGGGTATTATCCGCCGCAACGTAAAAATATCTGTCCCTTTGAGTTCCTCTAAGTGAGCCGACCACTCATCCCAACCATCGTAAGGCGCTGCAACAAACTTCCCGGTTATGCCTGTGGCGCGATCGGAGGCTAGAAACGCGGCTGTCGCGGCACCCACATAAGGTGAAACACCACCCTTCTCAATTTCAGCTCTAGTCCGCTTTAAATAATCCTTCCCTGCCAGTTCACCTGCTTCTAAAGTTTGCTGATGTAACCGGGTGACGACAAAACCTGGAGCAACGCAGTTGATCTCAATCTGGTGAGGAGCCATCTCTTGCGCCACTGTTTCAGTCAGACGCACGACACCAACCTTGCTACAGGCATAGGCAGAATAGCTGGGAAACGGGTAAGCCGCTCCACCACCCGAAAATAAAACAATCCGACCACCGCCACTGCCCTGAAACCGCAGGCAGGTCTGACGAGTCACTAAGAAGGTGCCTAATAAGTTGACCTGAATGGTCTCTAGCCAGTGGGTTGGATCAACCTGAGTAATATCCCCAATGGGGCCCAAAATGCCAGCCGCATGAATAACGGCACTGAGCGAGCCAAAACGTGACTCTAGAGCATCCAGAGCCGCCTCGACTTGCAACTGCTGCGTCACATCTGCCGAAACCCCAGCAATGTGTTGATAGCCTTGAGCTTTGAGTTTGTCGATCGCTGCTTCAATATCATCAGAGTTACGGGCGCAGATCAGGACTTTTGCACCCGCCTTTAGACAAGTTTCAGCCGTTGCGTAGCCAATTCCTAAACTGCCACCTGTCACCAGAATATTTTTGCCTGACAGATCTGTTAATGCGCCCATGAGCTAACCTTTACGTCCGATAGGAAAAGAGGAAACGCCGAAGACTCGATCGACCAAAGGGCTGATGATAAACCAGGGCAGCAGCTTCTCCCAAAGACTCACATGTTTCAAGCCCAAATTTTTGAGAATCTTGAAACGAATGATATCGGTAAATCCTTTGACATACCCAACCGACTTAACCTTGAACCCCACATTTGACAGGGCATATTCCAAAGTCAGCGGCTCATAGAAGCTGATGTGGATCTCAGGAACCACATAGCCCCACTCGGACAGGCGATCGCGGTAACGGGTCGCATTGCCCGTCGTATAGAAAAATACGCCTCCCTCTTTGAGCAACCCCAAGATTTGCTTTAAAACGCCCATGGGATCATCCACATGCTCCAGAACCTCAATGGCAGTAATCACGTCATAGCGATTTGTCTGAGCCGCTAGGGCTTCAGCAGTCAGAATGGGTAGCCCTTGGTCACGGGCAATTTCTGCGATCGCGCCTTCTTCAAATCCTACAATTTCACAGCCATGATGAGCTTTCACCCAGGCAACTAAGCCGCCATTGCCACAGCCAAAATCTAGCCACTGGGTCGTAGGCTTGAGGGTCTGAAGGTGCGAAACGATCGAGGTAATTCCCTGCCATTCATACTGACGGATGGTTTGCTGAGGATGCTCTAGCTCATCCAAATAGTTGGTCAGCGGATCAGCGCCCTGTCCCTTGTAGTATTCCAAGGTGTAAATCTGCTCATAGTCCGTGCTGGGGTTGCCCACAAACGAGAAATGGCAGTGAGGACAGCGATAGAGCTGGTAATCTTGCGATCGCCACTGTCCTCGCTTAACACCTACCCAAGGAGCAGGGGTTTTGCAAATGCGGCAAGGTAAAAGCGGATGATTTTCGACGGGCATCTTAAGTCGTTGCTATTGTCTAGGCTAGTAATCCAGGCTAGTAATCTAGGCTATTGTCTAGAAGCGATGGGCTGGCGGATGGTGCGACCGTGAAAGGCAAAGGTGTCGTTACGAGAGACATCGGCAACCACTTTTGCTCCCTCTGACTCGATGGTGTAGTGCAGCCGAGGCATCTTTTGAGATTCCATAAACTGCTCTAGGCGCTTGTGATCCTTGGTGCAGTACAGCATCAGGAAGCCCCCGCCCCCTGCACCAATAATTTTGCCGCCTAAAACATTGTGATTCTGACGCACTTCATCATAAATTTGATCGACTTTAGTCAGGGTAATCCGTGCCGACATCTGCTTCTTAAACTGCCAATGCTCGTGCAACATATTGCCCCAAGCATCAAAATCCTCTGATTCGATCGCTCCTAAAATTCGGTAGCCCAAGTCTTTAATGTGATTCAAGCTGTTTGCCACGACATCATGCTTGGGAACCGCCTGAGACTGCATGGCAGTGTTTTGCTCCGACAGAATGTTAACCGCATCGCGTCGAAAGCCAGTGTAGTAAATGTGAGTATTGGCAACAAACTCAGCGATCGCGCTTGTATCCATGCTGACTGATTTGACCGTAACCTTACCGTCTTTGGCAATATCAAGAACGGTCAATCCCCCAAATGCCGCCATATATTGGTCTTGTTTGCCAATCCCTTTTTGGAGGATATTCAGTTCAATGTCGCAGGCTTCCTCTGCTAGCGCTTGCAGCGAAATGTAATCCCGACGGTAATGGTGAAGGGCTGTTAGCAAGCCAATCAAGTAGCAGCTTGAAGAACCGACTCCGGTTCCGGCAGGTAAATCTGCCATTGAAGAAATTTCCATCTTATCTTCAATGCCGTGATAGCGTAATGCCTCTCGTGCCAGCTCATGCTGCAACTCCGACACATGAAACACGGTCTCGCTCTGGGTGTAGTGTAAGCGAATCATCCGATCGATCGTCGGGGGGTTAATCATCACATACATATATTGAGTGATGCCCATTGCGAAGATGAACCCGCCATTCTTTTCGTAGTAGGAAGGCAGGTCTGTACCGCCACCGCCCAAGGTGACTCTAAAGGGTGTGCGCGTAATGATCATGCTAGTTTTATTTGCTCAGATTCAACAAGGGACATCGCTTTGGCATAGCTTTCAGGAGTATCTAACCCCAAGCAATAGCCATCGATCAGATGACCTTGCAGATAATACCCTTCCGCCAGCATCTTCGGAAACAAATCGCAGGCGAAGTCGTAAAAAGTTTGCTCTGGAATCAGATCTAAGATTTCTGGCTCCAAGAGATAAACTGCGGCATTGATCAGCGTCGAGCGAGGTGCTTCTCCGGCTCCGGTTTCGACAAAATCAGTAATGCGATTCTGCTCATCCATCACTACTCGCCCCCCGGCGATCGCCGTATGCAGATGCGTGTTTTGATCGAAGAGGGCGATCGTCACATCCGCATTGGTTTTTCCATGAGCGGTGAGAAATTTCTCTAGGTCGAACCGTACCAAGCTATCGCCGTAGACGACCAGCGTTGAGCCTTTCCACTGAGACTCCAGATTTTTGTAGGCTCCAGCAGTGCCCAAGATCTCAGGCTCCAGGGAGTAAGAAACGCTTAATCCTAACTGTGAACCATCGCCGATCGCAGCTTGAATCTCTTCAGGGCGATAGTGCAAATTGATCCAGATCGCATCAGCGCCAGATTGAGCCAGCCAGGACAGATTTCGCTCTAGAATACTGCGCCCCTGAATTGTGAGCAGCGGCTTAGGAATTCCTTTGGCGATCGACTGAATTCTTGTGCTTTTCCCCGCAGCTAAGACTAGCACTCCCGGCATTCCCATTATTCTTGACCTCGTTCTAAAAGGGCGGTGCTAGAAAGCTGTTTTGGAGTAGCCATAGCAATCAGAGAGGTTCCCGTAAACATCGGTATTTTGGCTTCTAGCGCCAATAAAAATTTGAGAAGTTTGGTCACTAGAGATTCTTTACCGGGTTCACCGATGGGGTAGGGTTTGCGGAGCCAACAGCTATAGAGAAGGGCGATCGGGATTAAGATTGCCGCAAAATATCGACACTTTTGAACTTCAAAGTACTGGAAAAGCTTTCGGGTTAAGTTGCTTTTGTTATAGCGGCGGTAATGTGCCAACTGTTCGTCATGGTAGCCAAACAACGATTGCAGTGCCGGAACCGAAATACAGAGGGCGCCATTCAGTTTCAGCAAGCCTGTCAGCTTTTTCATTGCCGCCAGATCGTCTTCAATATGTTCTAAGACATCGTTAGAAACGATCGCATCATAATACCCCAGAGGTCTATCCAGGTCTTCAATACTGCATTTGAAGACCTTAAGATTTTCTAGCTTGTGTTCTTCTCTCAGATGTTCGGAAATCTGAATCGCTTCTGGATCAATGTCGATCGCCTCTACCTGCCAAGATGGATTTTGAGCCAGCAAAATATTCATCTCTCCAGAACCACACCCTGCGTTCAACACTCGCAAATTGGAGGTTTTGGGCAGCCAGGTCATGATAATTCTATATTTAGTCAGTGCATAATAATCTGCCGATCGCGCCAGATAATCTGCAATTTTGTAGTTCCGATTCTCTAGGGATTTATTCATAGTTAGGTCAATGCTTGGTCTTTAATGACTTGATCTTTAATGAAGATAATTGACTGCATCAAGCCTTCGTCTAAAGACACCTGGGGCGACCAGCCTACTGATCTTGCCGCAGCGATATCCGCTAAGGTTACTTCTGCTTCACCGGGTAGATCAGGCTTAAACAGAGGCTGTATATCCTTTCCAAGCAGATGGGCGATCGCTTCATAGATATCCAGCACAGAATAGCTGATGCCGCTTCCCAAGTTATAAACATTGCCGTCTGTGCGAGGATCAGCTAAACATTGCAGATGAAAATCATTCACGTCATCCACATAGATGAAATCTCGGCGCTTTTCGCCTGTGCCATAGATAGTAGGCTGCTTGCCTTGCAGTAGATTAATAATGAAGGCACTCATTAAGGGCGGAATCGTGCGGCGATAGTCTTGTCGCGGCCCATACACACAGAAATACCGGAGTGCCGTAGTTCGCAGCCCATAAAAGCGGCGATAGGATTCCGCAAATGCCATGCCCGCCAGTTTGCTGACCGCGTAAAAGCTTTGGGGATAGACCTCGCTCTCTGGCGTGGGCATCACTGCCGAGCCTTCGTACAGCGCCGAAGATTCGGCATAGATCACCTTACCGACTTGCCCCTGACGCGATGCCTCAAATACATTGACGGTTCCTGTAACGTTAATATCGCTGGTTTCTAGCGGATCGTTCTGGCAGTCCGCAATACAGTTTTTTGCGGCTAGATGATAGACGGCATCTAAACCCTTAAAAAGTGGATAGATGTCGGGCGATCGAATATCTAGCTTGTGAAACTCTACTCCTTCTGGCACCTGCTCGATCACGCCATAGGACAAGTTATCGATGCCAATCACCCGGAAGCCTTCAGAGAGGAGGCGATCGGCTAGATTACTGCCAATAAACCCTGCTACTCCTGTAATTAAAATGGTTCGCTGTGTTGTCATGCCTCACTCCCATCACATCTGGTCTATTCCAGTAGAAGCGCGATCGCCCCTCAACACTCAATCTGCCCTCAACACTCGATCTGAAAGCCTGCTTTACGCGCATCGTCATAAAACATCTGCACGGTTTCTCGGGAAAGCTCTTCTAAATCTTTGCCAAACATCGCCAGCTTTTTCAAAATGTCGTTAGTTGCCGTAATAATGGCGCAGCCACAAGTATCTGCCTGGTATACATTCAAGACTTCTCTAGGACTCGCCCACAGCAGCTCGGCTTTAGACTCAATTTTTAGCATTTGAGCGGCTGCTGTCATCAAGGGCACCGGATCAATGCCCGTATCAGCAATCCGTCCGGCAAACACAGACACCACCGAAGGGATCATGGGGCTTAGCACTCGATTGACTTCCTGCACCTGCTCTAGGGTCAGAATTGCCGTCACGTTGAGCTTAATGCCATCACCCACTAGCCGTTTGATCAGCGCCACAGCCGATTCGCCTTTTGTATTGGTGATAGGAATTTTGACGTAGACCTGTTCGCCCCAAGTATTAATCCGCAGGGCTTGCCGATACATTGTGTCAAAGTCATCTGCAAAGACTTCAAATGAAATGGGGCGATCGGGGATCAATTCTAAGACTTCTCTGGAAAAGGATTCATAATCCACAACGCCTGCCCTTCGCATCAGCGTGGGATTGGTCGTAAACCCTTGGACAACCCCACCCCGGTAGGCAGTCAGCATATCATCCAAGTTGGCACCATCGGCAAACAGTTTGATCTTGAGCATGAAGACTGGCTATAATCCGAGCTTAATAACGCGGGACAGAGGTTTACAGAATACTTCAACGTCTAATCATAGCTACCAGAAAGCGGTTCACCTTGGCAAGTCCTAAAATTAATGCAATTAGCGATTCTCGATGGGCAAGTATAAAACGACTCAATCGACTGTGGAAAGACGCACCGCGCTAGCAGCACTTTTGCGCTACGTTTTCATTGGTGGAATTGTATTTTGCATTGATATTGGCAGCTTTCAGGTTTTTATCAGGTCGGGGCTGTCTACACCTTTAGCGACTTCGATCGCCTATCTCTTGGGTGTTAGCACGCACTTCACCCTCAACAAATTTTTTAATTTCCGAAACTTTGAGCGCTCTACCTTGCGTCAACTCAGAACGTACCTCATTGTGGTACTCTTTTGCTGGCTGATTACATTGGCAATCATCGAGATTGGAGTTCATAAGTTGGGTTTTACTCCCCTTTTGGCAAAGATGACAGCCGTTGCTCTGAATATTCCAATAGGGTTTGTTTGCCACCGATTTTTGACCTTTGGTGGCGGTATTGGAGCCGCATGGGACAAATGGCAGCGATCGAGCCGCAAAGGATAACTTTAGGGAGCAATTTGAGACGTGAATGATTACGTAGCAGAAAATTCGGGTGACATTGAACTAAGCGTCGTGATTCCCGCCTACAAGGAAGCTGCCAAGATCCAGCGAGATATTGAAGCAGCCGCAGAATTTCTAATTCGCCACAATATTAAGGGTGAAATTCTCGTGGTGGATGATGGTTCACCCGACAATACCGTTGAGGTAGCGAAAGCCATGGAGCCCTATGTGCCTATGCTGCAAGTGTTCGCCTATCAGCCCAACCGTGGCAAAGGGTATGCACTCCGTTATGGCATGACGCGATCGCAAGGCAAAAACGTTATGTTTGCTGACTCAGGGCTATGTGTCCCCTACGAAATTGCCGCGATCGGTCTCATCATGTTGAACTTAGGAATGTGTGATGTTGCCCACGGATCGAGACGGATGCGGGGCAGTGTTCGCCGTAAACAGCCGCTTTATCGCCGCATTGGTTCTAAAATTTACGGCTATGTCATCTATGGTCTGATGGGAGTTCCAGGCTATATTTCCGATACTCAGTGCGGGTTTAAAATTTATCGAGGTGATGTAGCCCGCTACCTCTATGGAGAATCTTTTACCGACGGCTTTATGTTTGACACGGAGGTGATTCTGCGAGCGCTAGCCCAAGGCTATCAAATCCTAGAGTTTCCTGTCTTGTGGAGCAATGACTCTGACACACGCTACGACCCTATTTGGGGAACCGTCCGAAACTTTAAGGAGCTAATGCAGATCCGCCGTGGAACTCTAGGTAAACTTGGGAACAAGCGTAGAGCAGGTGTTTTGGCTCCGTTACCCATCTCCAGACTAGAAAACGATCAAGCATCGCGCGGTCTACAAGTTTCTTTAAAAGTCAACCAGTCTTAAATCGTAATACTAAGTTTAGGGGAAGTAGATAGAGTGCTGGCATTTGGGCTGTCGATCACGCTTTTTATCCTGTGGGCTGTGGTGGGTCATGCAACCTTAGCCCTTCTTCACAAGCAAGACAGTCTGTTGCAAAATATGCTCTTGGCTCCAGTGGTTGGATTGGCGGCAACTGTACTGCCTATTTTCTGGCTGAGCCGTGCAGGATTTCCTGTCGCTAGTTTTGGGAAAAGCTTGGCGATCGCAATTCTGTTGAGCAGCATTGCTTTGCTCTTGAAGCTGCGCCCTAAGTTGCCTTGGCGGGATTATTTGCCTTTCACAGGAATTTTCCTCCTAGCTCTATGCTTGACGGGCCGTCCTATGCTGGAGTTCGGCTTTGACTGGTTGAGTTATGCCAATGATGATATGGCTAACTATTGCTTAAGCGCGCAGCGATTTCTACATCACGGTTATTTCGATGTCCCTGATAGCAACAGTATCATTCAGGGCCAAGAATACAGCCTGATTTTTTGGTTAATGTACGCTGCTGATGGCATCAGACCCGGAGCAGATCTTCTTCTTGCTTGGGTTTGCAGCTTGACTGGCTTAACCCCTCATCAAGCTTTCATGCCCACTATTTTAGCGTTTCATATTATCCTGATTAGCGTTACGGGGGCGCTGGTTTATCAAACAAGATCTTTGCGTCTGAGCGCTATTTTAAGCTGCGGACTGCTCAGCTTGTCTGCACTAAATTCTTTGGGAACCTTATATCAGCTCATTGCTCAAGTGAGTGGGTTGGCATTGCTTATAGGATGCATGACGCTACTGATGCATCCATTTAAAGAACTGAATAGAAAAAGCTTAATTTTAGAAGGAATCTTAGCAGGGTTACTTATCTCTTCATTATTGGTGGTTTACCCAGAGGTCTTACCCTTTTTCATTCTGGCTTTTTTGCTCTACATTAGCATCGGTTTCATTAGAAAAACTACAGCATTCAAGCCAGTTCTTCTAACTCTAACAATAGTTTTTCTCACGAATGTAGTATTACTAAACACCTATTTTTTGCGGTCAGCCGTTTTTATCTCCGCTCAAGTTGGTAAAGGTACAAAAAATATCGATTTACAATCTACTCTTTTTCCCTATTTCTTAGTCCCAAGCGGCTTAGCCAATCTCTGGAGTTTACAGGGTATAGCCAGCAGTGGCAGAGAACCCTGGCTCTCGTTGGGAGTTTTTGCAGGTGCTCTATTATTAGTGACTACTGCTGCTGTGGCTCTGTTCTCCCTCCGAACTGGACAGCCTACTGCTGCTATGGTTCTAATCATGACGATAGTTAGCCTCATCCTTTTTTCTCGAAATAATGATTTTGGTTTATTTAAGCTAGCAATGTTCGCTCAGCCCTTTCTGTTAGCTATGCTTGTAACTTGGTGGATAGGAACAGTTCGCCAACCCTTCATTCAATTAGCTCCACTCTTGTTAATCGGGTTAATTAGCCTATCTACTCAGCAACAGAGTTATGTTGAATCAAGTCGAGGAGTTGGTAAAGGCGGATTGGTTGAAATTCCTAATGGCTCACAATCTAAAATTAATATTGAATTTCAAAATCTATTGTTAGCTCATCCATCGGAAAGCCTACTGTTGGATAGCTCGAATGTTGTAATGGCAAAATTTCAAGCTCTGTATACAGTCGGTAAATCTGCCGCATTGCCTAGTCAAAATTTCTTCTCAACTATTTATCAATTAGGGCAGCAAAATGCTCTTACGTCATGGAATCCTAAGCTTGTAAGCCTAATGAAATCTCTAGGTCAAAAAGGATTTGAAGCTTATCAAACTTCATCTTTTGATCTACTTAATAGCAAACAAGATAGTACGAAAAATCAGTTTGGAATGTTGCGTCTTGCTGACGATATGCTGCTAAAAGA
>CASBQM010000557.1 GCA_949127645.1 Synechococcales cyanobacterium PMM_0036 | reverse complement strand
CTTAAAGAAATTCCCAATAGCCATTTCTTGATCAAAAGCTTCTATGCCGATCGCACTCTGTTAGCAGAATTCTTTTATCAAATCGCCGATGAATCTGGAGTGGAACGCGATCGCCTCCACTTTTTGCCCGATGTCCCTGCTAACGAAACTCATCGCGCCAACTTAGGCTTAGCCGACGTGATTCTAGACACCTATCCCTACAACGGGGCAACCACTACCCTCGAAGCGCTCTGGATGGAGTTACCGATCGTCACTCGTGTGGGAGAACAATTTGCTGCACGAAACAGCTACACAATGATGATAAATGCAGGAATCACGGAAGGAATTGCTTGGAGCGACGAAGAATATCTTGAGTGGGGAATTCGTCTAGGGCAAGATGCAGGGCTACGAAGTAACATTGCCCATCGCCTCCGCCAATCTCGCCAAACTGCCCCACTCTGGAATGTCTCAGCCTTTGCTCGACAAATTGAGCAAGCCTACACTCAGATGTGGGAGCGCATGCTCTGAATGCGTTAGCGCTGCGATCGCCCAGATTAGACACAAATTAACGTAAGAGAATATTTGTAAATGGGCGTATGACACAGCTTTGTTCCAACAGTTGCTCCGATGACACGATCTGATTAACGGTGACAAATAAATTGTTATCCCACAAATAAAGTGTTACTTGTGGTGTATCACTCTAGGTGTCACTTTAACACTATAATGTCGCCGAATTAGGTAGGCTCAGAATCCATATCCCACAAGGATTTTAGAGATTTTTGCTTCACGACTGCCCTCAGGCTCAGTTTAACAATTTCCGTGTCGTGATTAGAATCTGTAACACGCTTGGTGTCGTCATTTAAAAGTAGGAAATTAACAATTTAGATGTCGTCATTTAAAATGTATCTAAAGCGCCCTATGCTTTACGCAGTGAGAGTTCTAGAGCTTAAGTGCAATCAACTCTATTTAGACATCCAACTTGCCATCTTTTTGGCAAGAAGGTTTAAGGAAGTAGTTTTAATACAACACCACATTTACTATTAATTCTTGTAAAAGTTTTTTATTATTAGCGCACAGGCTTATGCTTTTGTAATAAGCTGTCGCTTATCAAATTGCACAAAACGATCGCTATGCCCTTGAGGTAGGGTGATCGGTCTGGAAAATTAAATGCTGAACAGCTTAACCATTTCTCTTTTGTCAGTCTGTAAAGATATTTGGCTTGTAGAAATTAATTTGGAACACTTGATCTTATTTCTAATTTTGTTGATACTATCAACGTTAAGTGCAGGCACTCCATTACACATTTAGCTTTATGACCAGTAGTTTTTCTGAGGAGGAAATAAATGAACAGGTGTCAGAAGAGTTGGATATCAACTCCTCTGACTTAAGTGTTCAGAAGCACGAGGTTCTTACAAGCCTATCGGAGTCAGCACAACTTAAGTTAGAAGCGATCGAGGATCTGATAGTACCGTGCGATCGCTCTACTTACGGGGAAAAGCTTAGAAAGTGGGCAGAAAAGTTCGGCAAATCAGTCCGGACAGTTCAAAGGTTAGTCAAGAAATGGGAGAAACGGGACTTACTTGCTGTAACCGACGCTGCTAGAGATGATAAAGACGTTTTTCGGAAAGCAAAGTATTGCGACCCAAAGACTGGGGAAGAACGCGAATTTGATTGGGCAGCCTTTGTTGTTAGCACCTATCGGACAGGTAACCAGGGTAGCCAGAGGATGTCACGGTCTCAAACCATGATCAGAGTAATAGCAAAAGCGAAGGAATTAGGAATCAAGCCAATTTCGCATATGACAGCATATCGCATCCTTAACGCTGTGCTTTCTGCCGAGAAGGATAAACAAAAAGTTCTCCGTACAGGTTGGAGAGACTCTCAGATCGTCCTTAAAACAAGGGATGGCAAAGAATTAGATGTTGAAGGTGCGAACGACGTTTGGCAGGAAGACCATACTAGAGCCGGCATATTTGTCAAAGATCCCCAGGGAAAGCCGCGTCGCCCTTGGTTAACTAAGGTGACCGATACATACGCTGGTTGCATCATGGGTATTCGTCTTGGATTTGAAGCTCCCAGTGCCCAAGTGACTGCTCTAGCTCTCCGGCACGCGATCTTGCCTAAGCAGTATGATCCCAGCTACAAGCTCTATACAGAGTGGGGAACCTACGGAGTACCTCGACATTTATTAACCGATGGTGGTAAGGATTTTCGCTCTAATCACCTCAAGCAAATTGCTGTTCACCTTAGCTTTTCAACTCACCTTCGAGCCTATCCTTCCGTAGGCGGAGTAGAAGAACGAGGATTCGGGACCATCAATGAAGAGTTCTTCTGTACGCTGCCTGGATATTGCGGATCAAACGTTCAGGATCGTCTTAAAGATCCTGAAAAGGACGCACTTTTTACCCTAGAAGAATTAGAGCGGCTACTAGTTGCGTATATTGTTAACCGCTACAACCAGAAGCCCTACCCCAAAGCTCCTGACCAAACGAGATTTCAACGATGGCAAAGCGGTTTGCCTCTTGAACCCAGATTGGTTCCAGAACGCGAACTTGACATCTGTCTACTGCGGCAAGCACGCCGTTCTATCTACAGCGGTGGCTACATCAAACTTGCAACCTGGACTTACTGATCCGAAAAATTAGCTGGATGTGCTGGAGAGTATGTGTCATAGGACTTACGCATTGACAGAAATAGAGTGATGTGAGTCATTGCGCTGAGGCGGGTTCTGAGAGGTTTTTCAGGATGAATTGTCGAATTACTGGGATAAATAGCTGCCTGGATACTTG
>CASBQM010000556.1 GCA_949127645.1 Synechococcales cyanobacterium PMM_0036 | reverse complement strand
GCTTGAGCTAGATTTGGCGGGACAGCTCGTGAGTCCGCCTTTTGTAGAATCCCATGTGCATCTGGATTCGGCGATGACTGCCGGAGAACCACGCTGGAATCAGAGCGGCACTTTGTTTGAAGGCATCGAAATTTGGCGGGAGCGTAAGCGGAGCTTGACGCTAGAGGATGTTAAGCAACGGGCGATCGCCACCTTAAAACAGCAGGCAATGCAAGGCGTTTTGTTTGTTCGTAGCCATGCCGATGTTAGCGAGTCCAATCTGATCGCGCTTCAGGGATTATTGGAAGTGCGCGAAGCCGTCAAAGATTGGATGACACTGCAAGTTGTGGCGTTTCCGCAGGACGGCATCTATGGCGGTGCCAAGAATAGGGGTGCAAAGAATGGCGGCGCGAAGGGCGGCACAAAAAATGAGTCGCTAATGGAGGAATCCCTGAAGCTGGGCGCAGATGTGGTCGGCGGCATTCCCCACTACGAATTGACTCGTGAAGATGGAGTGCGATCGGTTCATCGCATCTTTGAATGGGCAGAGCAATACGATCGCCTAATTGACATTCACTGCGATGAAATTGACGATGACAATTCGCGGTTTCTGGAGGTCGTGACAGCTTGCGCCATTCGATCGGAGATGGGATCACGGGTGTCGGCAAGCCACACGACGGCTTTTGGTTCGTATAACAATGCATACGCCTACAAACTGCTGGGCTTTTTGCGCCGTACTTCGATTAATTTCATTGCCAATCCGCTGATCAATATCACCCTACAAGGACGCACAGATACCTATCCGAAGCGGCGGGGAGTAACGCGCGTCAAGGAACTCTGGGAGCAGGGAATGAACGTCAGCTTAGGGCATGATTGCATTCAGGATGCTTGGTACTCGCTGGGGACAGGCAATATGCTGGATGTTGCCTCAATGCTGCTGCACGTGTCGCAAATGACGGGTACGCCAGAAATCAACGCCTGCTATGACATGGTGACTTGGAACGGTGCGAAGACGCTCCATCTCGAAGATCAGTACGGGGTAGAGGTCGGCAAACCTGCTAATTTGATTGCTTTGGATGCGATCGATCGCTTTGATGCCCTTCGCCGTCGTGCCACCGTGCGGTACGTGATTTCTCAAGGGAAGCTTCTAGCCTCGACCGACCTGCCGCAAATGCACTGGCGAGGAGAAGCTTGATAGCGCTCAGGCATAGTCTCGCAGCACATAGCCCACGCCCCGAACGGTATGCACCAGCCGCTTTTCATCATGAATCTCCAGCTTGACGCGTAAATAGCGAACGTAGACTTCAATAATGTTGGAATCGCCTAGGAAGTCGTATCCCCAAACTTTTTCGATTAGCTGATCACGGGTCATCACCTGGCGCGGATGCCGCAGCAAATACTCCAACAGGTCAAATTCTTTTGCCGTTAGCTCAATCCGCTGACCGCCGCGACGCACTTCGCGGCTTTGGCAATCCATCGTCAAGTTCTCAAACTGCAAGACATCGGGTGCTTCCGGATAGGCGCGGCGCAGATTTGCCCGCACTCTTGCCAGCAGCTCCTCCAGACTGAAGGGCTTGGTAAGATAGTCGTCAGCTCCGGCATCAAGTCCAGCCACGCGATCGCTCACCTCATCTTTAGCCGTCAGCATAATCACGGGCACCCGGTTCCCAGTGGCTCTGAGGCGACGGCAAATCTCGATGCCGGGTAAACCCGGAAGCATCCAGTCCAAAATTAGCAAGTCAGGCTGAGTCTCACGGGCTGCCACCAATCCATCTAGCCCGCTGTGGGCGGCAGTGACGCGATAGCCCTCAAACCCCAGTTCGGCAGCAACCAGCCGCGCTAGTTTCAAGTCGTCTTCTACGATGAGAATATGGGGTGTGGGAATAGGAGCAGTCATGTAGAAGGCTTCCAAACGGGGAGGACGACGGTGAAAGTACTGCCTTCGGTCGGCTTAGAGCGGAGAGTAATGCAGCCCGCCATGCTTTCGATGAGGCTTTTGGCGATCGCCAATCCTAACCCGGTGCCGTCTCTCGATCGCGTCATGGTTTCATCGACTCGATAAAACCGCTCAAAAATTCGGTTTTGATGCTGGAGCGAAATGCCCACGCCGCGATCGCGCACATGCACCATCACCTGCTGCTCTTGCTCAAGAACCAGGTCTACAGGCTGATCTGAGGCAGAATACTTGATGGCATTGTCTACTAGATTAATCAAAACCTGCTGAAGCCGATCGCGATCGCCCTGCACCCAAATTTCAAAGCTGGGATCCGTCACTGTCACCTGACGACTGCTGACTTTTTGCGTCATTTCAGCCACTTCTATCACCAGCGCATTCAGAAGGATCGGCTCTTGGCGAAAGTAGAGATGCCCATTGTCTGCTCGTGCCAAATCTAGTAAGTCTTCTAGCATCCGAACCGTGCGATCGGCTTCGGCAGCCGCCGTTTCTAGCGCCTCCTGCTGATAGGCGCTGAGATTGGTGCTACGCCGCAAAACGCTTTGCAGATAGCCATGCACGATCGTTAAAGGCGTACGCAGCTCATGGGAGACATTGCCGACAAACTGGCGCTGATTTTCCCAGGCGTTAGAGAGACGAGACAGCATCAGATTGAAGGTTTCAGCTAGCTCTTTCACCTCGCTAGGGGCGCGATTTAAGGGCAACTGAGCCGAGCTAAGATCTTCAGCAGAAATCGCTCCCGCAATCTGACTCATCTCTTGCAAGGGTCGTAGCGATCGCCGAATCCTAAGCGTGATGGCTATCAGAGTAATGGCGATCGCTAGCGCCGAGACTAGCACCAATCCCTGCAATGCCGAAATCAACTGGTGCTGATTTGCCGTGACATCCTGAGCAATATAGAAATTGCCTAGAAGCCTATTCTTCACCGTTAGGGGACTGCCCCGCAACACGACATAGCGATCGCCGATCGCATAAACCTGGGGTTGGCTGGGCATTTCTGCCAAAGACATCAGAGCGGCAGTATTGGCTGCCGATTCGGCTCTCAGGCTGTCTGACTCTGCAAGAATTTGACTGTCTAGACCCTTGACCCAGATCAGCAAGCTCGGATTTGCCACATTGTTAATCGTCTTTTGCAATCCTGTTTTGACAGATAGCATCTCGCTATACAGCTCCACATCTCTGGGAAAGCGATCGGCAATATACTCCACATTTTGCTGATGGGTGG
>CASBQM010000555.1 GCA_949127645.1 Synechococcales cyanobacterium PMM_0036 | reverse complement strand
TCGTGAGGCGTTAGATCAAGCGATTACGGATGCATTAAATGCTGTGACTTTAGACGATATTCGAGGGTGGTTCACCTATCGTTGCTATCGTACTTAACTGAGTTGAAAACCGCTATATCTGATTTAATAAATCTGCTTAGGAATCAATGGATGAGAGCGATCGCCCCATTGTTCAGCCAACTACTAAAAAGCTCACTGCTATACCGTTCCATAAAATTTTGGAACCGCTATCTTTTAGCCATTCTGACAATTTTTCTGCTCATTATTAGCCCTTTTGATGTTTGGGTCAAAGCGGAATCTTTATCAGATCAAGTCAATCCGATTGTCTTAGAAAATCAGCAGCAAGGCACTGAAGATTGGTCGCTTTCTAACCCGGCAAG
The DNA here is from genome assembly GCA_949127645.1 of Synechococcales cyanobacterium PMM_0036. Lineage (GTDB taxonomy): Bacteria > Cyanobacteriota > Cyanobacteriia > Elainellales > Elainellaceae > Drouetiella. Next base: position 6,156 of record CASBQM010000555.1, on the reverse strand, counting down.
GCACCAAGAAATTGAGGGATATGCTTCTCTCACTAGCGTCGATCGGGGTGGCGAAATTAAGCTGTTTGTGAATACGGTATCGCCAAGTTACGCGATCGAGATTTTTCGGATGGGTTGGTATGGCGGCACGGGCGGACGAAAAATGATGGAGGCGATCGATCGTCCTGGCATCCGGCAGCCTATTCCAGCGCTGAGAACCGATCTGGATAGCGATCTGAGTGACTTGGTTAGCCTATTCGATCTTGACGATCCCATCGAATGCGACTGGCAAGATCCCTATGTTTTGCAGATTCCAGACGACTGGACGAGCGGCTTTTATCTGGCAAAGCTGACGGCAAACAGCGGTAAGCAGAGTTACATTATTTTTGTGGTGAAAGAACAGCGCCCTTCAGATTTTTTGTTTCAATCTAGTGTCACGACCTACCAGGCTTACAATAACTGGGGCAGTAAGTCGCTTTACGATTGGAACAGTCAGGGACGACAGGTTTCTAAAGTATCGTTCAATCGCCCTTACGCCGTTAGCCCTAACCCATCTGCCGCCTACGGTGTAGGAGCTGGGGAGTTTTTGACCAACATCCAGCCCCCTAGCCGTACGTCTAGCGCAGGTTGGGAATACAGCATGGTGCGATGGCTAGAAAAGGAAGGTTACGATGTTACTTACGTTACCGATATTGATACCCATGCTGACTCAAGGTTGCTCTTCTCTCATCGCGTTTTTTTGACGGTCGGGCATGATGAATACTGGTCTTGGTCAATGCGCCAAAATGTTGAAGCAGCGAGAGACAGGGGTATAAGCTTGGGATTCTTTTCGGCAAATACCTGCTACTGGCAAATCCGTTTTGAGGACAGTCAGGCGACCGGGGCTATCAACCGAACGATCGTCACCTACAAAGAGCGATCGGATCTTGATCCCTTCATGCAGGATACGATGACGGATAACGATCGCCAAATTACCACTCGCTGGCGACAATCTCCCGTGAGCCTACCCGAAGCCGCCTTAATAGGAGTCATGTACCAAACTGATCCAGTGATGGCAGATCTGACGCTAGCATCCACCTCGCCAGACTGGGTGCTAGCAAATACGGGCTTAAAACCAGGCGACACTCTGCCGGGATTGCTGGGCTATGAGGTCGATCGCATGACGAATGCTAGTCCGAGTGGAACAGTAGCGATCGCTCACTCTCCCTACATATTTCACGGTAAGACTCGGTATGCAGATACGACAGTGTATGAAGCTAAAAGTGGAGCGATCGTGTTTGCAACCGGATCGATTCAGTGGAGTTGGGGGCTAGATGACTACAACGTGCCACAGCTTCGCCCCTCTTACCGCAGTAAGCCAACTCAGCAAATGACGCGCAATATTCTGGCACACTTAGCTAAGCAAGATATTAAGTAAGTTTAGAGATCGGCGGGTGTATCAGGCGCAACTTCAATACCGCCTTCTTGCAATACCGTTTGCTGGTCGGTAATTAAATCACTTAGCTCAGTAATGTGAATGCCCATGCGATCGCCCGCTTCTTGGAGCGCCTGGTAAAATTTAGCCGTGTCTTTGCCGTAGCCACACAGTTCTGCTGTCACATCAACGCCTTGCTTGGCGTTTGCCTTAGCACAATCGATCAAGTCTAAACCTTGGAGCGGTTGAGAAGCAGACATTTAAGTGACCTCTTCCATAGGGTATCTTCATAAGTTAAATGTTGCGAAAATTCTCAACATCTGCCCAAGGAATAGCTTTTAGCAGGTTAGCCAAGTTTTTAGCAGGTTAACCAAGTTTTTAGCAGGTCAGCCAGGCTTTTAGCAGGTTAGCCAAGCTTTTAGCAGGTTAACCAATACTTGTAGGCAGCATATGCCATAGTGACGACCCCAGCGACGATCGCCTGTTCATCGACCTGAAACTGAGGATGATGCAGTGGATAATTGGGCTGGTCGGCAAAACCCACGCCTAAGCGAAACATGGTGCCGGGGGCATGATCCAGGTATAGCGAAAAGTCTTCGGCTCCTAGGGAAGCCTCTAGAAGAATCTGGACGCGATCGCTCCCCCAGGCTTCCTGTGCGGCTGATTCCATGATTTGCGTCAGCATCAGGTCATTTTGCACGGAAGGCACGCCCCGACGGTAGTTCAGCTCATACCTTGCGCCGTAGGTCTGGCAGATCTGCCTGACGATAGTTTCAATCCATTCGGGCAGCAGGGCGCTGGTTTCGGGATGGAGCGATCGCACAGTGCCTAGCATCCGCACTCGATCGGCAATGATGTTGGGAGCGCGTCCGCCCTGAATTTGCCCGATCGTCAGCACTACCGGGCGCAGAGGATTTTGGGTACGGCTGATGGCTTGCTGGAGAGTAGTAATCACCTGTGAAGCGATCCAGATAGCATCGATCGCCTCGTGGGGACGCGCCCCATGTCCCGATTCTCCGATAATGACTAGCTCCAAATCGTCAGCCGCCGCCGTCAGCGCCCCGTACCGAATGCCGATCGAACCACCGGGAATTGAGGGAAAGACGTGCGCCCCAAAAATAGCGTTTACGTCTTTCATCACGCCATCTTTAATCATCCAACTTGCTCCCTGTGCGGTCTCTTCGGCAGGTTGAAACAGAAACCGAATATCTCCAGGCAGCGGCTCACCCACCTGCGACAAAATCATTGCCGTACCCAGCGCCACAGTGGTGTGAACATCGTGACCGCAGGCGTGCATGATTCCGGGCTGGTGCGAGGCAAAATCCAGCGCCGTGCGCTCTTGAATGGGTAGCCCATCCATATCAGCACGAATGGCGAGCAGCCGCTGATCTTTGCCTGTCCCCTTCAGCTCACCCACCACGCCCGTTTTGCCCACTAGCTCTTGCACGTACAGCCCGCAGGAAGACAGAATATCTGCAACATAGGCGGCGGTTTGATATTCCTGACCACTTAGTTCTGGATAGCTATGAATATGACGGCGAATTTCAATCAGGCGCGGCGAGAGTTTGGCGGCGATATCTTTGATGCGGCTAAGCATGGGGGCGATCGGATGAAGGGTTGTTAACTCATGATAAAAGGATGGTTAACCCATGGTAAAAATCGAAAGCTGAAATTCTATCTCCTTACCTAACCTTCATTCTGGCTCTACTAAACTTGCAAAACAGGTTTTTATGAGCTCTTGATTCAATCGGTAGTAGCGCGTTTGTCCGTCTTTGCGCGTATAGACCAACCCCGACTCTGCCAGAATTTTGGAATGGTGACAGAGTAGCGCCAAGCTGATTTCGGCTTGGTTGGCAATTTCTGAGCTGCTCATCTCGCCCTGGAGGGATAAGAGTTCAACGATGCCTAATCGCGTGGGGTCGGCAAGGGAGGCAAATATTTTCGCCCGCTGCTCGGTGTCGCTTTTGGCGATCGCATCTCTAAAGGTTGATTTAATCTCGTGACTCGTCATATAAGTCTGAATAAAGAATTTAAAGATTCCAACTGTACTCCCATTCTAGAGGCGTTCTCGGCTGAATATCGTTAAATGCTGAAATAGTTAAATAACTACTTGACTTCTCTGTTAAGCTGTTTTAGGATTGAATTCAAATGGTTATTTAACTACTTCACTAGGTTAGCCACTTACAGAATTTCAGAGGTGCTTTCATGGACTCTTCATTAGTCATTACCCTTACAGAGACCAACTTTCAGCCAGAGGTGTTGGCTAGTTCACAGCCTGTTCTGGTCGATTTTTGGGCACCTTGGTGTGGTCCCTGTCGCCTAGTTGCTCCTATCGTTGAATCCTTGGCGGCAGACTTTGCAGGACAGGTCAAAATTGCTAAGTTAAATACCGATCAATTCGATCGCCTTGCAACGCAGTATCAGATTCACGCGATTCCAACCCTGCTAATCTTCAAAAACGGTCAGGTCGTGGATGAAATTGTTGGAGTTGTGCCCCAGATAGAGCTAGCTGAAAAATTGAATTCTGTCCTGGCGCAGTCTCAGCTAGCTGCTTAGGCTGCTTGAGTTGCTTGAGTTGCTTAATATTTGTCTAGGCAAACGATCGATCGCCTCAATTTATTACCCTATCTAATCCATCTGAGTTTTTATGACCCAAGAATCTCTTTTCTCTCCTGTCAAGCTCGGTCGCTATGAGTTGCCTAACCGGATTGTGATGGCTCCTCTCACCCGTAATCGGGCTGGCGACGGCAATGTGCCTAGAGAACTCAATGCCGAGTATTATGCACAGCGTGCCTCTGCGGGGCTGATTGTGTCTGAAGCCACACAAATTTCTCCTCAAGGATTGGGCTATCCGCTTACGCCAGGAATTCATTCTGCTGAACAGATTGAAGGCTGGAAGCTAGTGACGACCGCCGTTCACGCAAAGGGCGGTCGCATCTTCCTACAGCTCTGGCACGTGGGGCGCATCTCTCACCCGTCATTGCAGCCCAATGGTGTGCTACCCGTGGCTCCCAGCGCGATCGCGCCTCAAGGCATGGCAAGCACCCTTACAGGCGAACAGCCTTTTGTCACGCCTCGCGCTCTGGAACTTGATGAAATTCCTGGCATTATTGAAGACTACCGTCAGGCGGCTGAAAACGCTTTGGTGGCAGGGTTTGATGGCGTGGAAGTCCATGGGGCAAACGGCTATTTGCTGGATCAGTTCTTGCAGGATGGTTCTAATCACCGGACGGATGCCTATGGCGGCTCGATCGAAAATCGCGCTCGTCTGCTGCTGGAGGTAATGGAGGCGGTTGTTGGCGTTTGGGGAAGCGATCGCGTAGGGGTGCGGCTCTCACCTAGCGGCACGTTTAACGACATGGCGGATTCCAATCCGGCGGTGCTGTTTGGCTATGTGATTGGGGCGCTCAATCGCTTCGATCTTGCCTATCTACACTTGGTTGAGCCTCGTTGGACTAGCGACACGCCAGAGACTGATCTGGCTGCTCTTGCCGCTAGCGCTTTCCGTCCCATCTACAGCGGTACGCTGATTACGGCGGGTGGATTCGATCGGGATCAGGGCAATGCCGTGATCGCCGAGAGCAAGGCGGATCTAGTTGCCTATGGGCGGCTGTACATCTCTAATCCCGATCTGCTGGAGCGCTTTGCAGTGGATGCTCCGCTGAATCCCTACGATCGCTCTAGTTTTTATGGGGGCGATGAGCGGGGTTATACCGATTACCCGACGCTTGCCTTGCAAACTGCCTAACGCTAGTGTGAAAGGGTAGAACCTGAAAATCCTATGATGCTGAAAACCCTGTGATAGAACCTGCCGATCAAGCCGCTGCCCAAGTGAACCTACTCGTTGAGCCGCTCAACCTATTTGCCCATGTTCCTGTGCTTAGCCACGAGCTAATTGCAGGACTGGCGGTGCAGCCCGGTGGACATTATTTGGATGCGACGGTGGGCGGCGGCGGGCATAGCAGCTTGATTCTGGCGGCTTTTCCAGATGTGAGGCTGACGGCGATCGATCAAGACGAACAGGCGATCGCGGCGGCGACCTCAAAACTGGCTGAGTTTGGCGATCGTGTCCAGCTTTTTCACGCCAACTTTGCTGAGTTTGATCCGGGCGATCGGCTGTTTGACGGCATCATTGCGGATTTGGGGGTTAGCTCGGCTCAGTTTGATCTGGGCGATCGCGGCTTTAGCTTTCGCCATGCAGCTCCTCTGGATATGCGGATGAATCAGCAGCAGGATTTGACGGCTGAAGAGGTAATTAATACTTGGGATGAGGTTGAGCTGGCTCGGATTTTTTACACCTATGGCGAGGAGCGGCTTTCTCGTAAGATGGCTCGGCGGATTGTGGAAAAGCGTCCGCTGCATACGACGACTGAACTAGCGGAGCTGATTTTTTATTCGGTGCCGCATTCCTATCGGTATGGGCGGATTCATCCGGCAACTCGGGTGTTTCAGGCTTTACGGATTGTGGTGAATCGGGAATTAGAGGTGTTGGAGTCTTTTATTCAGAAGGTGCCGCACTGGCTGCGACCGCAGGGGCGTGTGGGCATCATTAGTTTTCACAGCTTGGAGGATCGGATTGTGAAGCACCGTTTTCGGGAGTCTGACCTGCTGCGAGTGCTAACGAAGAAGCCGATTGTGCCGACGGAGGCAGAGGTGAGGGAGAATGGGCGATCGCGCTCGGCGAAGCTACGGATTGCGGAGCGTTGTGTGGAGGATGGCTGATAGTCTCGAATAATCGCCTTGAGTAATCAGCAGCTAAAGAG
>CASBQM010000554.1 GCA_949127645.1 Synechococcales cyanobacterium PMM_0036 | reverse complement strand
GGGTAGCCTAGAGGATCTGCTCAAGTGTGAGCGGTCTTTGACGGGTGCGTATCTGTCAGGACGGCGGGTGATCAACACTCCAGCTCAGCGACGTGAGGGAAATGGGCGATCGCTGCATATGCACGATGCTCACCGCAATAACCTTCATCACCTAGATGTTGAGATTCCTTTGGGCAAGCTGGTTTCCGTCACGGGTGTCTCTGGCTCCGGCAAATCTACGCTGGTGAACGAGCTGCTGTTTCCGGCACTCCAGCACCATTTTGGGCATAAGGTTCCCTACCCCAAAGATATGGGTGACTTGAGTGGATTGAATGCTCTGGACAAGGTAATCGTGATTGACCAATCGCCGATCGGTCGTACGCCGCGATCGAATCCCGCCACCTACACCGGAGTGTTTGACATTATCCGCGACCTGTTTTCTGAAACGATCGAGGCTAAAGCTAGAGGCTATAAGCCGGGGCAGTTCTCGTTTAACGTCAAGGGCGGACGCTGTGAAGCCTGCGGTGGTCAGGGCGTGAATGTGATTGAAATGAACTTCCTGCCGGATGTCTATGTCCAGTGCGAAGTCTGCAAAGGGGCACGCTATAACCGGGAAACCTTGCAGGTGAAGTACAAGAGCAAATCCATTTCTGACGTGCTGAACATGACGGCAGAGGAAGCGCTCGACTTCTTCCAAAACATCCCCAAAGCTTCTGCAAGACTACAAACTATGGTGGATGTGGGCTTGGGCTACGTGCGGCTAGGGCAAACGGCTCCAACCCTTTCCGGTGGCGAAGCTCAGCGCCTGAAGCTGGCTACAGAACTCTCGCGCCGCGCCACGGGCAAAACCCTGTATCTAATTGACGAACCGACCACCGGACTCTCCTTCTATGATGTCCATAAGCTGCTAGACGTGCTGCAACGTCTGGCAAACATGGGCAATTCCATCCTGGTGATCGAACACAACCTAGACGTGATTCGCTGTGCGGACTGGGTGATCGATCTGGGGCCTGACGGCGGCGATCGGGGTGGCGAACTGGTAGCAGTGGGCACGCCCGAACAGGTTGCCGAAAATGAGCGATCGCATACGGGGCGCTATCTGAAGAAGGTGTTGGCACAGCATCCGCCTGTGGCAGTCTCCTAGAAGCTTACGGTTGCCCCTTCTATCAATCCCGACCGGAAAATCTGTCGAATGAGTGGATAGAGGCTCGGCTTAGCGTTCGCTGGAAAGTTTGCGAAATCAATTCATTGCAAGGTTGCGATCGCTCTGTGAGCAATATGCACTTTAGGATGGATAGGATTGCTTCTCAATGGCGTTCATGGATCTCCCTTTTGTTTACCACTCTGATTACGTTGTGCCTTTATCTAATGAGCATCGATTTCCGATGCAAAAATTTAGGTTGCTTCAGGAAATGCTAATCGCTGACGGGGTGGCGGAGCGATCGCAGTTTCATGCCCCAGAGCGTCCGCCGATCGCATGGATTGAGCAAGTCCATACCCCAGAGTATGTGCGGGCATACTGTACGGGCACCCTAGATGCTAAGGCACAGCGCCGCATTGGATTGCCTTGGAGTCCGGCATTGGTAAACCGAACCTGTGTGGCAGTGGGTGGCACCGTGCTGACGGCAAAACTGGCGCTGGAATGTGGGTTGGCTTGCAATACGGCGGGGGGAACGCATCACGCTTTTCCGAGCTATGGCTCTGGGTTTTGTATTTTTAACGATTTGGCGATCGCGGCTCGTGTCATCCAGCATCTCGGTCTGGCGCAAAAAATCCTGATTGTCGATCTAGACGTGCATCAGGGTGACGGCACCGCGCTAATTTTTCAGAATGATGCCAGCGTGTTTACTTTCTCGATGCACTGCGAGGTCAACTTTCCCGGCACCAAGCAAACTAGCGATCTAGATGTAGCGCTACCCGAAGGCATGGAGGATGCGGCATATCTGCAAACTTTGGCGGCTCATCTGCCAGATTTACTCGATCGCGTCAAGCCCGATCTAGTGCTATACGATGCTGGAGTAGACGTACATTTGGGCGATCGTTTGGGCAAGTTGGCGTTGAGCGATCGCGGAGTCTTTTGCCGCGAAATGCAGGTGTTGGGAACCTGTGTGGGGCAGGGCTATCCGGTGGCTTGCGTCATTGGTGGCGGCTATGCTGAAGACATTGAGGCGCTGGTGTATCGGCATTCGTTGCTGCATCGTGCCGCAAGTGAGGTGTATTTGCGAATTTCCTAGCTAGAGGCTACCAAACTCGGCAAAAGGCGTTGTGGCTTGCAAACACAGCCTCTCACCCGTTTGCGGATGCTGTAAGCAAAGCTCACGCGCGTGTAGACAAAGCCGATCGCCCCACAAACTTTTCTCTCCTAAATGACTCTTTAAGTTCTCATAAAGCAAGCCCTCATAAAGCAAGTCCTCATAAAGCAAGCCCCCATAAAGCCGATCGCCCAAAATAGGCATCCCCAGACCTTTCGGATCAGCCGCATGAACTCTGATCTGGTGCGATCGCCCTGTCACAGGCACAAACTCCACGTAGGTTAAATGCTCCGATCGAGCAATCACCCGAAAATGAGTCTGGCTAGGTTTGCCTCGCTGCTCATCCACTTTTTGGTAAGGGCGATCGGCTGGATCTGCCCATAACGGCAGGGCGATCGTGCCTTGATCTGAGGTTAAATGTCCAATCACGATCGCCTCATATACCTTGCGAATTTGTCGCCGCTGAAACTGGTGGTTAAGCTGACGGCAGGTCAAGGGATCTCGCGCCAATAGCAAGATGCCTGACGTATCTTGATCGAGCCGATGCACTGCAAATAGTTCGCTATCTGGCAGCTCGCTATCTGGCAGTTCGCTATCTGGCATCTGGCACCGTAGACGACTGAGAACGCTATCTTGGCGATCGCCATAACGACCTGGCACTGAAAGAAGTCCTGGGGGTTTGTTGACGGCGATCAGCCAGTTATCCTGATGTAAAAGAGGGAGTAGGAGGGTGGGAGATTGCCGCGTGAGAGATTGCCGCGTGAGAGATTGGGGCGATCCGGAGAGCAAAAACCCCATAAGCGGCTGACAACGCTCTGCACAGGCTCCATAAAACT
>CASBQM010000553.1 GCA_949127645.1 Synechococcales cyanobacterium PMM_0036 | reverse complement strand
ATTTTTTTTTGTGCCATCATTTATATTGTACTTGAGATTTGGGGCGCACCCCCAAAGTCTAATTATGTCTGCCACCCTTAAGTTATGACACAGGAGGTCTAGTGAAATGCCACGACTGTTGAATCGTTCTCCTAGAACACTAGAGGAGCGCTACTTTAGTGAAATTCGCCCAAAACTATATGAGCTTCATGCTAATCATCGCCAATATGGGGTAAGAAAGAGTAGGAGTTTAGCGGAACACTTTGATTCTGCTTGCCAGTTTGTTTTGACTGTCAGCAAACTGGCTGGAATCTCCGAAGAAAAACGGGCTGTTTTGTTGGCAGCTACAGCAGTTCATGACCTCAATAAGATCGGTCCCCCTGGTGGAAAGGTCAGGGAATTAGCCAGAAATAAGGCTTTTTTGCAAGCACAACTTGAACTTGCATGTGTGGCAACCTTAATTGCTGGCGATGGAGAACTTGAGCTTGCTAGAAGTTTAATTGAGCGTCACTCTGGACATAACATTAGTGATGGCTCAATTTTTCTGCCTCAAGTAGACCCTGACATAAAGCGGCTGACAGCAATGCTAATAGCAGCAGACTTACTAGATCTAGAGCTTGAAAATCAAGAAGAACTTTTCAGGAAGATTCAAAACGAGCTAACTGTTGCTCTTGGAAGAGCCAGTTATCTGTTCAGAGTTCGGGTTAGTGAAGAGCGAGGCTATATTACAGCCCTGCTGCTAGGTGCGTGCGATCAAGTTTTGAGAAATCATGGACTGACTCCTCTAGCTATTTTTCCAGACGGAGAAATATTTGAGGGGGAAGCCCTACCAAAATTAGACTTGACAAGCGAAATTGCTGCTTGTTGGCAAGCTAAGATTGATGAAGTTTTTGGTAATAATATCGAGCAACTGGTCAAGGCTACCAAAGATGGTATCAAAATCCGCACTCAAGCCGTTCAGCACGATCGCGAAGAAGTATTGGGCGTTGTCCTAGCTCTGTTGGAGAAGAAAAAAGCTGGTTTTAAGCCAGATAAAGTTCGGGTAGATGTTGAAAAATGGGGACAACAAAAAGTAGATGCAACTGCATTCACCCGTGCTGTTTCAGTTGGCTTACTACCTGTAACCAATGCTGAAGAATTTGCCCTAGCAGAAGGTCTAAAGGCAGCTTATCTGAGCTATCGTCAGATTAAACCTGAACTATCTCCTAATCAAGTGTGGCAAAAAATTGCGACTCATGTGGGGTTTTCGGAAGAGCAACGCTCTGTACTTGAGGCTTTTGATGCTCAATATGGGCGACCTCTATTTGCCGCAAAAGCAGTCACGACTGGTTTGGAAGGTGTAAAACTGGCTCTTAAAGAATCCTTGGAGATGAGAAAAGAATGTCTGCAACAGCAAAAAGGAGTTGATGTTTCTGAAGAAGTATTAGAGGCAGTTACCCGAACTTTGAACTGTCCTTTTGTTGGCTCATTGAAGGAATTGAAGGAGTTAACTGCTTATATTAATGCAAATCCTCGACAGCGTTGCTCTCTCGGTCCCACTTGTAGCGAAACAGAAGACTTGGGAGCTATGCCAGTTGGAACAAAGGTGCAGGTTTTTTCTAATCGTCTGCCAGGTGGGATGAGTGGCGATCCTAGAAGACAAGCCGAACCGATGACGTCTTTGGCATATCAATTGATGACGGTGGGCGCTAACTTCCCAGCAGTCAAGAAAGAACCGCCATATTACTTGCATCTGGCACTACCCAAAGGCTCTTGTCCAGAACTTTTGAGAATTTGGCGAGAATATCTGGAAAATCTTGCTGCAACGAATGCAGACGGCGGGCCAGTAACAGTTAATGAGCTGAAGCTCTACAGAGACAATAGTGTAGAGTTCAAAGCTAACAAAGTGGTTGGATTTGCATTTCCGAAGCGTCCCGAATTTGTTCACACAACGGTTATTATTCCACTCACTTGGGGAGATACAAATGCTTCTATTGCTTTACTGAAATCTCTGAGACTAGCTCTGGAAATTTCTCTATCTCTAGAGTTTGGGTTTCCCTTCATTCTCAGTTTTAATATGCAAGTAGAACCATCGACTGATGCTTACGGGCGGGTAGAAGGAATTCCAGCTTCATTACAGCATCTGCTGGGAACTGGGCAATATCAATCCGGCTATTATAACCGTGAAGAAGCAGAAGTTATTCTTAAGCGGCTGCGTTGCTTAGGAAATCTCGTACAAGCAGTTGCCACTATTCAGAAATTTGATGACTGCCTATATGACTTAGCTCGTGCTGCTGCACAACCATTCAGCCTTTACTATGTCCTGCTACGCTGGATTCTGCGCGAACAGGACGACCCAAATTTAGCTCTTAACTGGAGTCGCATTCGGGAACCACTCAATACCTTACTGGAGAGCCTTATGCCTAATGAAAATAATGCTTTGACAAAATACTTGAAAGAAGCAACACAAATTGCGGCTGAAGCCAAAATCTGGGGTAGCTCTTACGAGCGCACATCCTCAATAGAACCTTTTGCAGCACTGGTTGCCGCTATCCGCAACCAGAAATCGCATATGCCTTTAGATGTAGTCTTTGCTGCCCTAGTACAAAGTTACCACACTCGACTTGACAGGATTCGAGAACACGGAGTTGGTGCTACTAAGTTTGAGCAAATCAAACAATATTACGGTGTGCTGCGGCAACTCTATGAGGAGGTGTATCAAGCTCGTCCAGAGAAATTTTTGGCAGATCAAAAGACTTTAGAAGCAGCCTATCTGTTTTTTCTTGAAGAAGCGCGTCAGCAGTTTAAGAATAAGTCTGGAGATCCGGCTCAGGATACTGCTGCATAAGTTACGCGATCGAAATCACTATTCACTAAGGAGATTCCCATGTCCATTGACAAATTAAGTTCATTTCTCGCTCCCGCTTATGAAAACTTTCCCAAAGGGCGGACTATCGGGTTAGTTGTTCTGAGAACTTCCCTGTCTGAATTAATCCTACGGACAGAAGGAACCGGAGAGCCAATGTGCCGGGAATTTATACAGGCTGGATTGACTGATAAAAAGATAATTCAGCGGCTGGTAATGACTAAGCGTAAACAGGTGGCACCTGAACGGCGTCGAGGACGGGAGTTTCTGCGAGCTTACGATCTGCTCTATCCTAGCAAAGATGCCTCCCCTTGTTCTCTTAACACTAATGCACCCTGCGAAATGTGTGTAGACTGTTTTCTCTACGGTTTTGCAGCAGGGGGTGGGGGCGCACAGAAAAGTCGTGTTTGGACTGAGGATGCCTTTAGTTTGCTATCTGCTGCTGATGGTTTAGGCGATCGCACTATCAATGCTATTTTTGAAAATGGCACAATGCGTGACAATAAGGGTAATCCTTCTACTGCTCTGAACACCAGCGAATACATCAAACCAGGGGTTCATTTCCTGGATGTTGTTACCCTCAAGGATGTGACAGTGGATGAGTTGCGGTATGTTATCGGCAATATCTTACTGACTAGCCGATATGGGGCTGTTTCCAGTCGGGTTGGGCGCATGGAGAATCAGATTCTCGGAATTTTTGGAGGCATTGCTGAACTTCCAAGTTCTCTAGAATTAGTCCAAGCAGTTCATGATGCACTAACTGCTTCGGGAGCAGTATTGGAGCATCCGTTTGAAAGCAATGCTTTGATTACTGCCACGAAAAAAGCGATTTCTAGTTGGAAAAACAAGCGAGGAGTTTCGGTGCAACTTTCTGAAAGTGAGCTAGAAGCCTTAATTGCAGATGTGGATCGTCATTGGTCAGAATCTGAACGAGAACCTTTTCTAAAACGTCTAGATCTATCCTATCAACCCTTCCGGCACGCTCCTGCCGAAGGTAAAAAGGGCAAAGGTAAGGGTAAAGCGGCAACGGCTGAAGCAGGGAACTGATACCAACAGTACTTACGCACTGCCTCTATATATAGCGGGTTCGTAGGGGCAAACCCCCTGTGTGTGCCCAGTGTGCGTAAGTCCAGTTGGTATATTAACCGGATTTGGTATGAAATATGTCCCAAGTAAAACAACTCAGTCTTTTTGATACCGCAGAAGCTTTTCAGTTACCTAGTTTTAAGCAGGCACGCCTGATTGAACTATGGTGTGCAGAACCCGTTTTTTTTGCATCCAGGGAGCTATCCGATTGTTATTACACTGAGGGAGCGATCGGTAACTATGCACTTGCCTACTCGTTTGGCTGGACACACTCTTCCTATCGTCTAATTGGTCAAGCCGCAGGGCGACCAACTTATCTAGAGGATTTAGTCCCTCTAGCTCGTGAGTGTTACGTGTTACCAGCTTGGCCCGCCGAAGGAAAAGTTACTTTTCGGTTTGAGCGATTTAATGCCCTTTCCGATGCCTACTGGTACGCGATGACTAACAACCGTGTTGCCACAGCTCGTGAGGATGTTCCTTTATGGCGACAAGGTAAAAAGCTCAATACGTTTAGACCGAGTAATTTTCCGCAAACTGGACGCTTGCGATCGATCGATCGAGGAAATCGCTTTCATACTTTAGTTTTTGGAGAACGGGAAGTGCCTGATTACATCCGGCTTGGCAAATTCGCCAGCAAAGTTCGAGTAGAGATTTTGGCTGAAATGCCATTGATATCTCTACCCCCAGGTGAGTATGACAGTCGAACCTATCTGAGTACGGCTGACTTACCACCAGGTTTAAATCTACTGTCTTTTGATTTAATCTCTATGCCTCCTGCATCACTGCTGAAAAACCTTCACTTTCAGGGAGCAGCATGGCAAGTTGGTGAGTTTATTGTGCCAGCAAATCTATGTTTTTGCGGTGGAGGAATACAAAATGAATCGTGAAAAGCTAACCATCACACTTGAGACAAAGAGTATACCCGCTTGTACCTCACTGCCTCCTGAACTGGCATTTATGGCTAATGCTCTCCAGCATCAGGTAGATGTGTTTGAGCAAGCCCGTAACCATGACATGATTCTTGATTTGGCTCCAACAGGTACAGGTAAAACCAAGGCGGGATTAAGTGTTATTCTGCACCAACCTTCTCAAAGTGCTATTTATATAGCACCCACAAATGCTTTGGTTCATCAACAAAAAGAAGCTGCTGAAAAGTTTGTCCGGAATGCTGGGTTAAGCCATTTTGTAGTCTCAGCTTCGGCAAAAGATGTCCGAAACTGGCCAAGCGATCGGGTGGGTTCGCGTCCCGGAGAGAAAATTTACAATTTGCTCCGCAATCCTGCTACTCTTTTTCCAGAGGTGGGTAAAGAACGACCTGTTCTCTTAGTTACAAATCCCGACCTTGTTTATTATGCTACCTTTTTTGCTTATAACAAATTAGATCGGGTTAACATTGCTAGCAGCTTCTACAATACCTTTGGAACAGTCATCTTTGATGAGTTTCACTTGTATGATGCCAAGCAGTTAGTCAGCTTACTGTTTTACTTCGCTCTTTCAAAGCATTTCGGTTTCTTTGAACATGGGCGGCGAGTAGTTCTCCTGACAGCAACCCCAGAGCCAGCTTGTGAAAACGCACTGAAAAGCTTAGAAGCTCAGGGTGTCAAAATAGCACGAATTGACGGAGAATCCAGCGGCACAAATTTTTTGCCCTCCCAAACTTCGGTTCAACTAGAGTTACGACCTCAGCCTGAAAGAGAACTCCTTTTGGCAGAGATAGCAGACGAAGTAGCCAAGCGATTCCAACAACATCCAAATCAGAATGGTGCTGTCATTCTCGACTCCAAAGATTATATCAATCGCCTAGCCGATCTCCTGCGAAAAAAAGGACTAGGTCGAGTTTTTGGGAGAATTACAGGCTCTACACCATCTGAGGAACGCCTATGGGCAGCACAACAACCTCTGATCCTGGCTACCAGTACGGTAGATGTAGGGTTCAACTTTGAACGTCACCCTGCCCCGACTCGGCAAAATTTGGATTGGCTGATTTTTTCAGCCCGCGAAGTTGCCGTATTTTGGCAGCGGGTTGGGCGTGTAGGTCGTGTATTGGGTAAAACTGAGACTGATATCCCTTCAGAGGCTCTAGCTTATTTACCCGATAGTGCCTGGGAACAAGGGTTAACTTCTGTCAACTCTTCCGGAGGACGTGAGGCACTTAAACAAAAGCTTTTCGAGCTACCCTGCCTTGAGCGTCCTTTTTTACTCGCTTACTGGCAATCGGAAGCTTTTCTAGAAATTGCTCGTCCCCTCCTGGAGATGGAAGAAAGGCTTGATGGTTTGCCTGAGAGCGAGCTAGTACAAAAACTTTTTGATAGTCTCAAATTAACTCTAGGTGGTAAACGCAGTTGGCAAGACTATCGCTACCGGATGAGAGTTTTACGAGCTGCCGAAACTCTGAAGAAAACTCCTCTCAAATCTATCAAGAAGCAGTGGAAGTTTATCAAGGGAGGTCAAGCGCTGATAAAAAGCTTCTTGCAAGCTAATTATCCCGATAAGTTCCAGGAGCTAAAATCAGGAAATGTCACCATAGAAGAATGGGAACATGAATTTCAAGAATATGAGGATGCTGCTCAGGAAATCAAATCTTTTGCTGAAGAATTAAATGCTAGCTATGCACCCATATTCCAATTCCGTGAGGGTTTATTTGAGAATCTACATATTCGCGACCCTCAGGGCTTAATACTCGATCGGTCCGAAGAAACAGATCTAGATCCCATTCATTTGCTGCGCTATTATGAGTTTGCTACTCAAGGCGAAGATATCGAAATAACAAGTCGAGCTGAAATTCCATACCAGATTAGCTTGCGTTGGCGTTATCATGGCAGCCGCCAAGATTTTTTGAACACCCAAGTAAATAAACTGCTGGTGTTGAAAGATTGCCGGATTGAGCGAAAAAGAGATGATGCCATTGCTCCAACGCCTTTAATCAAAAAGTTGGAAACTAGCTTACTACCAGGAGTAATCATTTGTCCGATCGCCAGTGCAGCTGCCTATTATCGACTCAAAAAAGAGCGAATTATGTCATATCCCATCACTGTCAGATGTCAAGAGGTAGAAAAAGAATACGCTTTTTTACCTGGAATAGCAGGTATTTTAACCGTTGCTATGAGTGGAGTAAGGATTCGGCTTTTAGATGAGGAAAACTTTTGGATTGTTTGAATGATGCTTTTGGATAGAGGTTAAAAATGAAAATGCTACCAGCCAACCTGTTTAATTCAGAAGTGCAAAGCTCGATCGCATCTCAACTAGCATTTGTACCAAGCGGCACCAGACTTGTTCAGGACTTACGCACTGCCTCTATATATAGCGGGTTCGTAGGGGCAATCCCCCTGTGGTTGCCCCTATATATGCTTAGAAGCATTACCCTAATACAGCCAAACTGCGTCGCTACCAGGAAATTTATATCCGTCAAAACTTGGAGCGATGGCAGCAATGACTAACACCAAGAAGTAATTGTAGGTTGGGTTTCGCTATTGCTTAACCCAACTAATCCAGCCTCTACGTTGGGTTTCGTTACCTCAACCCAACCTACTTAAACTTATCTAGGTTGCCAAAATGCCTCATAGTCTCGTTCTCAATCTGCTACCCACTTCACCGATTCCACCGGGATATCTCACGGGT
>CASBQM010000552.1 GCA_949127645.1 Synechococcales cyanobacterium PMM_0036 | reverse complement strand
CTGTCAAATCCAGCCTTTCCATCGGCAAAATGAGGCGGTTTGTCCCGAAAGTGAGGGGTAAAGTTTCCGAGAAGTCAAGTCGTCGGCTCTAGCGCCAAAACCTCAGCCGATTTGCCCTCAGCCGATTTGCCTTTATCCGACGGTTTGTAGTTAGAGAACTGCGGCAAAATCTCCTGAGTAAACGCCTCTGCCGCCTTAGACCGGTAGCGATTGGGGTTAATAATCACCGACAGCGTGCGATTTACCACCACTCCTTCAATTCTGACGCGGTGCAAAACGCCCATTTGCAGCTCTTTCTCGATCGCCGAAATAGACACAAACGCGGCTCCTAGACCCGCCTGTACCGCATTTTTGATGCCCTCGATCGTGTTTAGCTCCATTTCAACCTTCAGCCGTCGCGTCTCAATGCCGCACCGAGTCAAGACTTGATCAATCACCTTACGAATGGTGGATTGAGAGTCTAGCGCGATGAATTGCAGCCGATACAAATCGTCCCGCTCGATCTGAGCCAGACGGCTAAAGGGATGGAAGACGGGCAGAATTAGTGCGAGTTCATCTTCTGCATAGGGAACAATCTCTAGAGAGTCTTGTAGCTCAGGAGGAATTTCGCCCCCAATGATCGCCAGGTCAATTTGCCCATTGGCAACGCTCCAAGCCGTGCGTCGCGTCGAATGTACGTGCAACTGCACCGCCACATCAGGATATTGCTGGCGAAACAAGCCCAGCATCCGAGGCAGGAGATAGGTGCCTGTCGTCTGACTCGCGCCGACAATCAGCGTACCGCCTTGCAGATTTTGCAAGTCTTCGATCGCTCGACAGGTCTCTTGACACAGGCTGAGGATGCGATCGCCATAGCTAATCAAAAGGTGTCCTGCCTCCGTGAGCTGCGCTCGTCTGCCACCGCGATCAAACAACGGCACATCTAGCTGGCGCTCCAGGTTTTGCACCTGAAGACTAACCGCTGGCTGAGACACATAAAGGCTATCGGCGGCGCGCTTAAAGCTGCCCTCGGCGGCGATCGCTTTAAGAATGCGTAACTGATCCAAAGTAAAAGGGAGATCAGACATAGCTGCTAAATCCAAAAGGAGAAAAAGCCGGTACCAGCAAAGCGGTGCCTCTAGAGTTTAGATCCAGACGGGCAATACGGATGAACAGCGAGGTGAACCAATACTTAAATCAAGGGCAGAACATAATATCAAGACATCCTATGGATTAGGCTGTGATCTTGAGGGTGAGCTTAAAGATGACCCAGCACAAGCGCGTGCAGACCGACTATGAAGAATCATAATGAATGGAGTTTCTAGATTAATGGAAACTTTACAACAGGTGGCTACGGTGAGATGGAAGGGTTTAGCACGTAGAGCATTTCTATGAAGCGGGAGGTTGTTCAGGACTTTCTGAATTTACCAGGAATTATGGGCGTTGCCCTAATGCATGGGCGATCGCGTCCTTACTTTTGCGGCGTCGATCAGGTTTTAAACTTTCAGCAAAAGGAGGCGTTGGCGCAGGGCATCCAGCAGGTGATTGAAACCACCCCCGCTAGCTTTCACTTCTTTGAGTTTCAATTTAACGGGCATCAGGTCTACATCTACAAGTTGAGCCAGGGGATCATCCTGTTGGTCTTGACCGTAGATAATCTGGGCTATAAGGGCTGTTCCGAGGTCATCGATCGCCTTAAAGCTGAGCTTCAGGAAGATATTGCGGATGCGATCGCCACTTTTCGTCTGCTGGCTGGCAGCACCGTCCTTCCTGAAGAAAATCATTGGAAGCAGCAATGTGAGTCTTCCTCAGCTTCTCTTGTTTCAGCCGTTCGCCCTGCTGCACTGGCTTCGGCTGCACCGATATCCCTACGCGATTTATTGATTGCCCTGAATCAACTGAGCCACTTCACCAAGCACTATTTAGGCGCATCGATCGCGGTTAGCAATTGGAAGGCTTCTCGCCCCGATGCTGAATGGCTCAATCAATTTCAGATCGATCGCACAGCCCAGATTGGCTTTATGGGGCAAATAGATAGTCAAACCTCGGTTTCTGCTGAGCAGCATCAGTGGATTCAAGCCTGGGCGGCAGGATTTATCGATCGGTGCAGCAAGGTGATCCGCGATTTTCCCAAAACAGTTCGGCAAAAGGGTCTAAACCCTGAACAGAGAAGACTCTTAATGTTCGATGCCGATTAGCCTCCTCATACCCCTTTACCCGTCTAAAACATAAGGAAAATCCTATGGTAAAAGTTGTTCGTTTAGAGCCGATCGCCCAAGAAACCTCTGTTGAAACAAATGGCAATCTGCTCTCGGTGCTAATCAACAAAGACCTCGATGTTTTGAGGGAGTGTGGCGGACGAGGTATGTGCGCCACTTGCCATGTTTATGTCAAGCAGGGCATGGAAGCCCTCTCCTCTATCAATCGACGAGAACAGCGCACTCTAGAGGTGATTACCACCTGTAAGACCAACTCTCGATTAGCCTGTCAGGCTCGCGTTATGGGCAATGGCGTTGTGGTCGAGCTGCCGCCGGGAATGTACATCAACTCCATCAAGGACATTGAAGATCTGATTGGGCGCCGCGCCGAGCAAAATCTACTGCATCCCGTCACAGGTCAAGTTTTGGTAGAAGAGGGCAAGCTGATTACGCGATCGATGCTGAAGCAAATCGAAACTACGACCAGCTTTAGCTTTGGAGCATTTCTTTCCAACAGTAGCGACATTTAGACTAGCTAATCACCGTGCGGTTGTGGCGCATTGTCGAACGTTAAGCGATGTTGCTGAATTTTGCTTATGTGATGAGTCGTTCCATGCTGTGGGAACAATCACTCTATATTCAATTCAGGCTACCCCTTTAATCCGTTAATCTGCGGTTTGTTCAGAACCCGTACACGAATCAGAGTCTCCCATGCTAAGCCAACTCAAACGCCTCAGTTTGGAAGTCGATGGGCGCTATGCCAGCGATGCCGAACTTCAGTTTATGTCTGATTACGTGAAGTCATTTAATTTGCGGCTGCAAACCTACCAAAAGCTGCAAGAGATAGAGTCGAAGCTAATCGAGCAGACCTACGCCAAAATGCGATCGCTTGATCCCACGCTATTTATGCAGGGCAAGGATGACTTCACTAGCAAATGGAAGACGGATACCATTCGCACATTGCGCTATATCGCCGTCGCTGTCTTAATCAATGATCCTGATACTCTGCGAGAGCGTTTCTTGATCTGGTTTCAAACCGTTCTCCGCTCATTTAGGGCAGAGCGAACTACTGATGTCACCTATCAGGTTTTGCAAGAGGTGGTAAAGCAAGATCTAACGCCCCCACAAGCCAGTTTGGTTTGCCCTATTTTGGAGCTAACCCGCCGTTCTCTAGGGCTAACTTCGTCCTAGGATGATCTAGAAAACGCTGAAAAAATCGGCGATCGCTAGAGGCTCCCTCGCATTATTTCTCACTTTACAGCTTTCACTTTACAGCTTTCATTTCACAGCCTTTCATTTCACAGCATCTTTTGCATATCTGTAAAACCTCTGCCCTATGGTCACATTGATTAACACCCAAAATCCCGTTAAGCTCAAGTATCCCAAAAAGCATAACCACTACGGCTTTAGAGAATTTTTTACCTTTGATGCCGATAAAGGCACGATCGTTGATTGGAACGAGGGTCACAATCTGCTGACCACCGAAGACTTCATCATTGGGCTGGTGGAAGGCTTGCAGGAAGAAGTCGGCGATGCGTCGGCGGCAACCATGTATGTCATCGGCTGCGAGTGGGGTCAAAAAGATGCTTTCTTCTTCGAGAAATGGTTTGAGAAAGAATTCGATCGCAATATGCGACAAGCCAGCCTGCTGTTTTTGTTAGAAACCTGGTGGTGGCCGTTTACCTCGCAGGGCTGGGGACGCTGGGAAATAGACATGGGCGATCGCAAGCAGGGCTTCATGTTTATCAATATTTTTGATTCAGCCGTTGCCCGTACCTTGGGCGATGTCGGCAAGCCAGTGTGTTTTCTGTATGCGGGGCTATTTGCTGGATTCTTTACAGAGCTGGTCAAAAAACAGTTGAGCTGTATTGAAATTCAGTGCTATTCCATGGGCGAGACCTACTGTAAGTTTCTGGTAGGTGGACAAGATCGAATTGATGCGGCGGCTTTTTGGATGAACGAAGGCGCAAATGCGCGAGATATTGAGAAACGTCTGCGCTCAGGAGATCTGTTGAGATGAGCAGCACTACGGTTCTTAATTCAACAAACGGTCATAAACCGCGATCGCCTGAGGCACCTAAAATTTTGCCTGAATTCTCAGCCTCCTGGAAGCAGCAATCTGTGCAGCAGTTCTTTACAGCATTCAACTGGGACGATCATCCCCCTGAAATGCAAGAACTCAAGCTCATTGCTGCTCAGCAGGGCGTTTCTCCGGCGATGAGTCTTGCGCTTAAGGTCAAAGATTTCTTTAGCGCTTTCAACTGGGATGACAGCGCGATCGCCGCAACGCCTAAGCCGCCTGAAGCAATGCCTGGAAGCATTAATGCTGACGACGCGTTTACTTTAGACGATTTTTCTGACCTGTTTTAAGCTTTGTACCTTTAGGCGCTGTACCTCTTTTCTACCCTTCTTTCTACTATGCATCCCCAAATTGAAGAAATCTTCGATGATGCTGGCAGTCGCTACCTCAAGATTGAGGAGCTACGGCTGGTGGCTCAATATGCCAGTTCAGTTCCAGAACGAATGGCGACTTACCGTGGCTTGCGCGATTGCGAACTGGATGTGATGCAGTGGGTTGCCGATCAGCTTCAGACCGAAATGCCCCAGGAGCCAGAGACAAAGCTTGAACGTAGCATCACAAACGCGCTGCTCATGCTACGCCACTGCGGTTTGGCAATGTTGCTCAATCAAGATTCCATTGTTAAGGAGCGGTTTCTCAACTGGGTTCAACCCACCGTTGAGGTGTACGGCACCCAAGCGATCGATGCCCGGCTCTATCAGCTCTTGAATCAGCGTCTAGATCAGGCTTTAGGCAAACAGATGATCTTACTCAGCCCGATCTTGCTGATGGCTCAAAATGCGCTGCTGCCGCAGAAGGTCGAATCTGCAAACGGCGTGGCGATCGGCTGGTAGTCCCTCCTCTCAGCGTGAATCTTTAATCCTGACACCCCTGATTCTTATGATTTCTGTAGCCGATCTATTAATTGATAAACAGCTTCCGGGCAACTACTTTGCAGTTGATACCTATGTGCGAGGCGATCTCGAAATGGGTCTGATCGAAAATCGTCAGGGCGATCGTCTGATTGCCCTGCCCGAAACTTTGATTCAGGCAATCTACGCAGGCTTGGAGAAAGAAACCGGACAGGCTTCGCGCCTCGTTCTGTTTAACTGCGGTCGCTGGTGGGGCAAAAATTTCTATGCCCGCTTCCGCGAACAGTTGACGGATTACTACAAAATTTCACCCGCCGACATGGCAATGGTTGAGTTTTTGCAGGCGCTTCAGCAATGCTGGATTGCTCATGGCTGGGGCAAAATCGACCTGGATCATACCCATCAACAGCGCGGATTTCTGGTCGTCAAGATTTGTAACTCTCCATTTGCTCGCCTCGCCCCTCAAAATCAGCAAACCTCTTGCCATCTGGAGGCGGGAATTTTGTCAGCCTTTTTTAGCCAGTTGACGGGTCGAGAACTACATTGCCTTCAAACCACCTGCGAATCTATGGGATCAGACGGCAATCGCTTTGTCTTGGGTCTCCAAAAGCGGCTGGAGCCTGCCGAGGCTATGGTAGCAATTTCTGACCACGACTCCATCATGCAGCGGCTTTACCAGTAAGCTGGATTCAGCCGATCGGCGCATCATCCCTTACCCCTTCTGACTTACTGTGTCTAAACGTTCAAACTATCGACTTCTCGGTCTGGTTGGACAAGGGCAGTTTGGTCAAGTGTACTGCGCTGCTTCTCGGCAAAATGGTCGTTTGGTTGCCCTCAAGCGATTAGACCATCAGCGCTTCCCGACCCACAAATTTTTGCGGGAGTTGAGGTTTTTGCTGAGCTTGCGTCACCCTAATATTGTCGCCTGTCAGGCTGTCGAGCATATGGCAACAGGGCGGCATTTGGTGATGGACTATTGCGAGGGTGGTACGCTGCGAAGTTTGATGACCGAAGAGAATCGGCTAAGTCTGTCGCAAAGCCTGAAGCTGGTCATTGATATTTTGAAGGGGCTGGCTCATGCTCACGATCGCGGCATTGTCCATTGCGACATCAAGCCTGAGAACATTCTGCTATCGGTGCAGCCCGATGGCTGGATCGCTAAAATTTCTGACTTTGGCATCGCTCGCCTCAGCGAGGAAATGCAAGACCGAGAGACCAGCAACACTGGATCTCCGGCATATATGGCTCCAGAGCGGTTTTACGGTGAATACTCCCACACTTCTGATCTGTATTCAGTTGGCGTGGTGCTATTCGAGCTGGCAGCAGGTCATAGACCCTTTTCGGGCACTCCCTTAGAATTAAGGTCGGCTCATCTCAATCAGCCCGTCAAAATCCCTAATACTATTCCGGCTTCCTGGCGACCCATCATTCTGACGGCGCTGCAAAAGCTCTCGGCTCGCCGGTTTAAGTCTGCAACCGAAATGCTAATAGCGCTGCAAGCGATCGCTCCTCCAGAGCTTGATACAACTTCTCTGCCCTTACTTGCCCCAGTCATTGAGCCGCCAGAGTGCATTTTTCACGTTCAGCAAAAGCAGGTCTTAAGTCATCCCATTGCGGCTTTGTCTGTCCTAGAAAACTCGCTCTGTCGAGTCACAACTGGACGCGTCATTTGCGATCGCTATGCCACCTCTCTGCTGTCGCCCTCCAAAGATCTGAGTTTCGCCCTGCCCGAAGCCTGTAGCCATATCCTGCTGCAAGAGCCTGTAGAACTGCTGTCGATGCGATCGCAGGGCTGTTTTGTGGTCACGGGGCGATCGGTTTATCTCATGCCTACGCTTACTCAAGGCAATCATCCGCTGATGCCCATTCAGGCACGAGTGCCCATGGGCGTAACGGCAATTTCTTCACAGGGCGACTGGTTGGCAAGCGTGATTCCCAATATTCGGGGAGAACACACTCTCTCATTTGCGCGGCTATCTAAGCGATCGATGAAGTTGGCGACTGCGCCAGTCGAAGTGTCTTTCAAAAAAAGGTTGCCCATCCGTCCGCAAATCTTTGCATTGGATAGCCGCCATGTGGCGATCGCCATGCAGGTTGCGATCGGAGAATCATCCTCTTCCGAGTCACCAGAAGATTCCCAAACCTTGATCAAGGCGTTTACGCGTCGAGGCAACTATGTTGCATCACTGCTGCTCCCCTGTTACGCTACTCAGGCTATTGTCACCCCAAAGCCTTATCAGCTTCTAGCACTCGATCGCTATCATCCTCAAGCGATCGGGGTAATTGACCTAAAGCCCTACCGCGTTCGACGATTTGCCATCAGCATTGAGCCGACGCTGCTGGCTGCAACAGACTGGGGATATATCTTAGCGAATTCTGCCGGACAAATCCTGCTGCTGGATTTTGAAGGACGACAGTTGGGAAAATTTACTGTTCCTCATGCGATTACGGCGATCGCTCCTTTTGATCAGCGCGGTCTGCTGGTAGCCACTTGGGCAGGTCAACAGGGCAGTCTTTACACTCTAGACTTAAATGAAATCGGCGCTGACTTACTGTTCTAGCCGCTGTGTACTGCGTCGATCGTCTTGCAGCATACTTTAGAAACGTAGGTTAAATTGCCAGAGAATTAAGAATGGGTCAGAAAACATAATTTGAACACGCTAGGTTGAGATTTGAGAGAGGGCGGCGGAGCTGCCTTCTCTCAAATCTATGCAAGTTATAGATGCGAAAATCCTTAATACCTGATGCGCAACTAAAATTAGCCCTCATCCCCAACCCCTTCTCCCGAGGCAGGAGAAGGGGAGCAAAAGTCTTTCAAAGTCCCTCTCCTGCTCTGGGAGAGGGACTTAGGGTGAGGGCGATCGGGTAGGTTGCACATCGCATCTTAATCGAATTCGGGTGCCCAAATGCTAGAAACTTCCATCTCCCATCCCGGCAGCAGCTCTGGTAAAGTCAGCACATCGCCGTTACTCAGAACAACGGCTTCTTGTCTAGAACGATGAACTTCTAGGGTTTCAACTCTGGGGTCTACCAGGATACCCGCTTGGGTTCCCAGTTCCAGAAATGTGCAGATTTTGATCCGGAGCTTTTCGGGTCTGTCGCTCTTTGAAGCGACTTCAAACATGAGATCTGGGACGAGCTGAGCAAACTCACTGGTCGTTCGTTTGAGGCGATCGGCTCGGATAAAAGAAGCATCGGGAGCGCGAACGTCTTCATTAGCGTTGGGTAAGACATATCCGGCGCTAGAAGCCAACACTCTGCCTAACCGTCGAGGACGTACCCAGTTACCCAATTGCCGAATAATTTCGGCGGCGACTTCATCAGACTCTAGACCAGATGGACTCATAACAATAATTTCTCCATCAATTAGCTCTAGACGGTGATCAGGGTGTTCATCTTGGAAGTGCTTGAGGTCTTGAATAGTGAGAGCCATAGTGCATTTTGGCTGAAGGATGTCGGATGGCTGGGCTTATTTTGGATTTTAGATTTTGGATTGAATCTAAAACCCAAAATTTGAAATTTCCAGCTAGAGCGTATAGGTAAACCCATCGGCAAGAATGCCCGGTGCCCAAACTCCGCCAAGCGATCGCTGATCATAAGTCCCGACTTCTGGAATAAATTCCTGGAAGTTGGTTAGCGCTACCAGATTGTCACCAAAGCAGCGGTAAAGACTCTCGTCAAATCGCAGGTTTTCGATCGGCGCAACGATTTCGCCATTTTCTACCCAAAAACAGGCGTAGCGAGTCATGCCCGTGACCCGTCCGGTGGGGCGATCGCTCCAGTTCAAATAGTGCAGGTTAGATACATATAGACCTGTGCCTAATTTTTGCAGAATTTCTGCGGAGGGCAGGCTACCGGGAGAGAGATCGGGCGATCGCAATGACTCAATACCGTTGGCTCCGTTGGCGGCTTTGCCATACTCTTTGGCAGTCCGGGAGTTAATTAGCGTATTCACTAATTCGCCCTGGTCAATGAGGGGCAGCTCCATGGGCGCGATTTCTCCCCAGTCGTTGAATCTAGGCACCAGCCCATGCCGGAAATTTTCGGTCAGGGTGAAGTGAGGAGAGAGCTTTTTTTCGCCCCGTTGCAGCATGGTCAAGGCGCTGTCGCCCCGCTGCAACGCCGATTCACTCACGCCCCCCCAGGAAAACATTCCCAGCAGATCGGCAACGGCAGAAGGCGCAAGGTAGGTGCGGTACTGTCCTTTGGGCAAGGCTTTGGGCGATCGCCCCAGTCGCTCTAACTGCTGCTTGGAGTCGGCAAGCTTGGCGGTGTAGGCTGTCGCATCCCATTCATTTCCGGCAAAGGTGCCCTTGACAGCCTGTCCGTCTGCCGTAAACAAAGAATAGTCCAGCGCAAAAGACTCGGTGGCGAACCAGTGTTTTTGTCCGGCAGAGTCGGCGAAAGCTCGAATTTGCGAACCTGCCGCATAGATTCCCGTGAAGTCTAAACCCGCCACTTCCGGCAAAATGGCAGTTGTGACCTGCTCTGGAGCCAAGAGCTTGCCTGTATGAACCTCGTTACTGGTGGCGTTGCCTTCTGGCAACACTAGATAGGGATCTTCAGGCAATTGGGGGACTTCTTGTCGTAAGTCTGCGATCGCCGTGCTGACCTGCCGCCAGTCTGCTTCCCAGTTGCCCGTAAAGGGGAAACTGCGGTAGGCATTACGGCGATCGCCCATTAAGGTCAGACTCATTTCGCCATCGGTGATGCAGCCCGTCTGCCGCACCCTGGCATTATTAAACCGGACAAATTGGCTCTGTTCGCCCGTCAGCTCTATCTTTGCTTGTTCGCCCGACTGCAAGTCAGACATCAGAGCATTGACCAGGCGATCGAATATGGCTTCCCGGTGGGCAATATCTGCGCTTAAATTGGCTGGCTCAATTAGTTTCATGTCCCACCTCCAAACACTTCCACATCCGAAAATACGCAGACCGGAGAGCCATGCCCCACTCGAATCGCCTGATTGGGTTCGCCTTTACCGCAGTAAGGTGTGCCAT
>CASBQM010000551.1 GCA_949127645.1 Synechococcales cyanobacterium PMM_0036 | reverse complement strand
GAATCACCCATTGCTTGAGAAACTGGTTGAAAGAATGAGGGCGTGAAAAACTGCTGTCAGCCATGCCACTTTAGTATCCAGTTAAGAAGTTCTTTGACGACTATTCTACTGACATTTGCCTGGGTTAGCTGACAAATCTGGCGTTGCTGAATCTAGGTATGAATTGCCCTTCTCCCCGGCTCTTCGCCCTGGCGAGAAGGGCGCTAGAACTCTTGTTCCCTCTCCTTTTGGGGGAGGGCTAGGGTGAGGGCGGTTTAAGTTTTGTCGTTTAAGTTTTGTCAGTTAAGCCTCGACATATTGGGGCGCAAACGACTTGACCTCTTTGGGCTTTACGTGAACCCGTTGACCGGACTTGAGATGGAGTCGGTTAAATTCTTCTCGCGTCAAGTTAACGGTAAAGGTGTAATCGCCCTCTAGCGCCAGCTCGACCTGAATTTCCCAGCCTAGATGAATCACCCGATTAACGATCGCTACACTCGTATCATTCTCTGAGGTCAGCTCAATTTGCACATCATGAGGACGCAAAAAGACATCTGGATGTTCGGGTCTGTAGCCCGATCGCCTGAAAATCGGAGCGCTGCTGGGCAACACGTTGACAGGGCCAATAAAACTCATCACAAAGGGGGTTGCCGGATTGTCGTATAGCTCTGACGCGCTGCCCACTTGCTCAACGCGCCCCTGATTCATGACCACTAGCTCATCTGAGACTTCCATTGCCTCTTCTTGGTCATGGGTGACAAATACTGTAGTGACGTGGACGGTATCGTGCAGGTGCCGTAGCCAGCTCCGCAGATCCTTACGGACTTTGGCATCTAGCGCCCCAAAGGGTTCATCCAACAGCAAAACTTGAGGCTCTACCGCCAGCGCTCGTGCCAAAGCCATGCGCTGTCGCTGTCCGCCTGAAAGCTGAGAGGGATATCGATCGCCCAATCCATGCAACTGCACCAGCTCCAGTAACTCTTCCACACGATTTTTGATGCGGTTCTTGGGCTGTTTGTTAATTTCTAGACCGAAAGCAATGTTTTGACGAATGGTAAGATGCTTGAACAGCGCGTAGTGTTGAAACACGAAACCAATCTTGCGATCTTGCACGCTTTGATAGGTGGCATCTCGTCCTGTCAGATAGATTTTGCCGCTGTCGGGCAGTTCCAAGCCAGCAATTAACCGCAGCAGGGTAGATTTCCCAGACCCCGAAGGCCCTAACAATGCTACGAGTGCGCCCGTTTTAATTTCTACGCTGATCTGATCAACAGCCTGAAAATTGCCGAAATTCTTGGATACATTGTTGACCGAAATTCCCATACTGTCAAGCCTCCAGGAGTAAACCAGTAGTAAAGTAGCTGAGTATTACAAAATTCGGATTTTGATAAATCCGGTAACTCAATCAAGATACTGTACTTTTACCATAATTTACGCTATTCTTGGCTTCGTACTCCGGCATATCAGTCAAATTACCGCAGTTTCCTAAACAGTTCTGTTCGTTTGAGACCAAAGTTTTGGATTGTAAAGAGATTAAGTTTTGGATTGTAAAGAGATAAATAGTAGAGAAGTAGCCATGGATAAGTTCGGATTTCGATCGCTCAGATCTCGCTCCCTTAAGGGATTCCTGTCTCTGTTTTTAGTAGGTGTCGGACTCTGTGCAGCGCTGACTGCCTGCAATACTCCTGCGAGCAACACCGCCGCCTCTCCTGCCGCTTCTGGGAGTGCAGCACCCGCAACACAGGGCAGTGTAAACCTGACTTTGGTCTCCTATGCGGTGACTCAAGCCGCTTATGAGCAAATCGTGCCTAAGTTTGTGGCAAAGTGGAAAGCTGACCACAATCAAGAGGTGCAGTTTGACCAAAGTTATGGCGGTTCTGGCTCTCAGACGCGAGCCGTGATCGACGGACTCGAAGCCGACGTAGTGCAGCTCGCTCTAGCGGGTGATATTGGAAAAATTTCTAAAGCTGGGCTAATTGAGTCAGGTTGGGAAAAAGAATCGCCCAATGACTCGATTGTTACGAAGTCAGTAGCGGCGATCGTGACCCGCGAAGGCAATCCCAAGGGCATTAAAGGCTGGACAGATTTAACTAAAAGTGATGTCAAAGTGATTACCGCTAATCCTAAAACCTCTGGCGGCGCACGTTGGAACTTTTTGGCTCTGTGGGGATCGATCAGTCAGAAGGGTGGCAATGAAGCGAAGGCGTTAGACTACACCACGAAAGTCTTCAAGAATGTGCCAATCTTGCCTAAAGACGCACGGGAAGCAACGGATGTTTTCTTTAAGCAAGGGCAGGGTGATGCTTTGATTAACTACGAAAATGAGGTGTTATTAGCCAAACAAAAAGGCGAAAATCTCCCTTTCACGGTGCCAACTGATGTGAATATCTCTATTGATGCCCCCGTTGCAGTTGTTGATAAGAACGTAGATAAACACGGTACGCGCGCAGTTGCAGAGGCATTTGTTCAATACCTGTTTACTCCCGAAGCTCAAGAAGAGTTTGCTAAGGTAGGGTTCCGTCCGGTCGAGGCTTCGGTATCTGAGAAACACGCTAAGGATTTCCCTAAGATTGACAAATTGTTTACCGTGAAGGATTTTGGCGGCTGGTCAGAAGTGCAGAAAAAGTTCTTTGAAGACGGTGCAGTGTTTGACAAAATACAGGCAAAAGCATAGTTGAAGGCTGTTCGCTAGCAGTGGGTATTGAATACGCTTAAGTTGTCTGTTGACGTTATTCTCTGACAATACTCACTGCTCTGTTCAACTATTTCTCCAGTATTTCTCAAGTGAAGTTATTCGGGAATTCTAAATCTCATGACCTCTGTATCCGTTTCTCAGAGTAGGCGATCGCGTCTTTCGATTCCCTGGATTGTCACTGGAACGTATCTTACGTTGATGCTGCTAGTGCCGATCGCTGCCCTCATTCTTAAGTCTCTGACCCTCAGCCCCGGAAAAATCTGGGAGATTGCTACTAGCCCTACGGCGCTCTCAGCGTACAATGTCACCTTTTTTACGGCTCTGGCGGCGGGAGCGATTAATGGG
>CASBQM010000550.1 GCA_949127645.1 Synechococcales cyanobacterium PMM_0036 | reverse complement strand
GCAGTCGCCTCGCCAATTCCACTCGAAGAACCCGTGATCAGAACTGTTTTGTCCATTCTCGATATCACTTCTAACGTTTTAGAGGTCATATCAAGCAGAGTAAACTATGGAGTACACTCCACAGTCAAGGGGCTTCTGGAAGATTTGGGTTGCTGTTATGTTGATTGGTGAACTGTCCAAGAAAACAGGATTGTCGAAGGACACGATTCGTTTTTACGAAAAGATAGGACTTATCGTTGCTAGCGATCGACGAGCAGGAACGAGACTATACGCGGAATATAGCCCAGAAACAGTAGAACGCCTTCTCATGATTGCTCAAGGCAAAGGATTGGGATTTAAGCTCAGTGAAATCAAACAATTGCTCGATGAGTATGAAGGCGGTGCCCTATCTAAGCAAGCTCAAATCGAGATCATTGAGCGGAAGGTTGAAGAAATTGTTGAAAAAATACAACGACTAGACACAATTAAAACCTACCTCGTCGCTAAGCTGAGCAAACTGAACGAGTAGATCTCAGCGGAATCCTGATCGCAGTCGTACAGCGTCAGCAATATGGGTCGCTAAATGGGCGGTTACATAGATAGCTGCTTCACATGCTCCAGCATCTGCACCCCATGCACCAGTGAGGCACCCCCCCGAATTGCAGTCGCCACATGGATCGCTTCCGTCATTTCCTCCAGGTCAGAGCCTTGCTGCAAACATTCTTTGCTGTAGGCATCAATGCAGTAGGGACATTGCACCGTATGGGAAACCGCTAGGGCAATCAGGGCTTTTTCGCGCACAGAGAGCGCTCCTTCGGCAAACACGGCTCCATAGTAGGCAAAAAACTTTTCGGCTAGCTCAGGATTGCCTTGGCTGACCTGACCAAATTGAGCCAAATGTTCCGGCTTGTAATACTGATCCATGCGATCGCCTCCCAAAAGTACGGTGCCACTCCCTCTAGAATAAAAGAAGAAACTGTTAAGAAGTGTATAGGATTTTCATGGCAGATCAATTAGTTCGGGCGACAGCCGCCGAGGGGGGCATTCGCATCGTTGGAGTCATCACCACCCGCCTCACCGAAGAAGCCAGACAGCGACACCAGCTCTCCTACGTGGCGACAGCAGCTCTAGGGAGAACGATGTCAGCAGGGCTATTGCTGGTTTCTAGCATGAAGCGGGCTGAATCGCGGGTCAATCTCCGAGTGCGGGGTAATGGACCTCTAGAAGGCATTTTAGTAGATGCCGGATTAGACGGCACGGTGCGCGGCTATGTGGGCAATCCCAAAGTCGAGCTGCCGCCCAACGACAGGGGCAAACTGGATGTGGGCGGTGCTGTAGGTAGCCAAGGCTTCCTGTACGTGGTGCGAGACGTGGGTTATGGCTATCCCTATTCCAGCACTGTAGAGCTGGTTTCTGGAGAAATTGGCGATGACATTACTCACTACTTGGTTAGCTCTGAGCAAACGCCCTCGGCACTGATTGTAGGAGTTTTTGTGGGTGCATCAGGCGTATCGGCAGCAGGAGGATTACTGGTGCAGGTGCTACCCAAAGCCGCTAGAGATGAAGCGCTCGTCGAAAAGCTGGAATCTCGTATCTCGGCGTTGTCGGGATTTACTCCGCTATTGCAAGCTGGAAAGTCTCTGCCGCAAATCTTTGAGGATTTGGTGGGAGACATGGGGCTAGAGATCTTTCCAGAGACTCAGATGGTGCGGTTTCACTGCGGCTGCTCGTTCGATCGCGTCCTTGGCGCACTCAAAATTCTGGGCAAAGATGAGCTAATCGATATCATTGATAAAGAAGGGGAAGCTGAAGCCATCTGCGAGTTTTGCGGTCAGGTTTATAAAGCCAACCAATCTGAATTAGAGACTTTGATTCAAGAGCTGCAACTCGAACAAGCAGAACGTTAGCGCGATCGGCGTTTATGCCTCTGAAAACGCTAGGCTAATATAGAGTGCTATAGGATTGCCAACCCTCAGATTAAACCGTCTATGACTGCTTCTTCCGACCTAGAAATTTCTGCTGAGGCTGCCTTGACCATTGATATGGCGACTGGTACGGCAGTGGAGACGATCGCCGATCGCTCTTCCGAATACAGCTCTGATCCTGACGATGAGTTGAATGATCTGCCCGACGAGGCAGAAATGTCGCTATTTGACCATCTCGAAGAGCTGCGGCTGCGAATTTTCTATGGGCTGGCGGCAGTCGCAGTGGGAGTGGTGATTTGCTTTATCTTTGTGAATCCAATTGTCGAGCTTTTGGAAGTGCCTGCAAAAGGCGCAAAATTTCTTCAGCTTGCTCCCGGCGAGTATTTCTTCGTCTCGATTAAGGTGGCGGCGTATAGCGGCATTTTGGTGGCAAGCCCTTTCATCCTGTACCAGATTGTGCAATTTGTGGTGCCCGGTCTCACCCGCCGCGAACGTCGTCTGCTGGCTCCGATCGTCTTTGGCTCTACAATTTTGTTTGTTGCAGGTCTAGCGTTTGCCTACGTGGCATTGATTCCGGCAGCGCTGAATTTTTTCGTCAACTATGGCGAGGGCGTGGTAGAGCAGCTTTGGTCGATCGAGCGATACTTCGAGTTTGTGTTGCTGCTGCTGTTTAGCACGGGGCTTGCCTTTCAGATTCCGGTGATTCAGCTTTTGCTAGGAATGCTGAATATCGTCAACTCGAAACAGATGCTAGCAGGCTGGCGCTATGTGATTTTGGGCGCTGCTGTTTTGGGTGCAGTACTTACGCCTTCGACCGATCCGGTGACGCAGAGCCTTCTAGCTGGAGCAGTTTTAGGGCTATATTTTGGCGGCATTGGCATGGTGGTTTTAACTGGGAAGTAGCCTGATTGACTGACGAAACTAAATCGCCCTCACCCCAACCCCTCTCCCAAAGCGGGAGAGGGGCTTTAAACCCCAGAAATTCCCTCATCCCCAACCCTTCTCCGACGAGGGGAGAAGGGTTGAGGATGAGGGGCAAAGATTTTCTTAAAAAGGCAGGGCTTTAAGCCCTGCCTTTTTAGCTTTCTAGCAGCCATTCTGAAGCGCGATCGCCCAAATCAAGCGGGATGCTAACGGCTTTCCCTAGGCGAGGGCGTTCTTTCGTTGTAGCAATAAAGCTTTCAACTTGCACCAAGCTGTCCCAAGCATTGAGGTAGTTGGCGATCGTCTCCAGATGCTCCATGTACTCAGTTTCAGTCATCGGAAATGAGGCTTGCTCTAGATATTTCCACATCACTTGCAGAAATATTTTGTCAGTGCCTTTACGAATTTGTAGGTCATAAGAACGACCCCATTTTGAGAGTAAGAGCTGGTGTAAGTCTTCGCCCGTCATAGATTTCTTGCGATGTCTTCTAGAATCTATCGCGTTTTTTGCTTATTTTGTCCTAAGCTTGATGGCATCAATTGAGTTTGAAACATTAGATTGACCTCAAAATATTAGAGATTTCTTCATAAGAAGTTTGCGAATATGGGTAGGATGAGAAAAGATTAGAAATAAAGATATGACTTTGCAAATGGAAGTGTTGGGCTAAGGGATTAATGGAACTCTGGGAAAAATTAAGCCGACAGCGCATCAAGCATATTGTCAGCAGCTACTGTCTTGGCGGCGATGAGGTCAATCGATTTGATCTCTATCTGGATGAATTGCTGCAACTTTATCCTCGCCCTTTGATCGAGCTAGCGCTAATTGAAACTCTGATTGACTACTGGCTGACGGTGCCGCTGGTCAGGGGGGTAGAGTTTTTGGTACAGGCCCACGATCGGCTAAAGACCTGGGAAAGTCAACCGATCGTCAGCACGATTACGCCCGAACAGTTTAAGCAAATTGCTGGCCTTGATCCCGCGCCTATTTTTGGCTCAGCAGAGTTGCCTACCTGTTCGATCGTCCGTCCGCTATAGCTCTTTAATACACCGATTAGTACGCCACACCGGATTTCCGATGCTGGACTGCCGTCACGCCAACTGCTTCTAGAACCTTACCATTGTCTACAGCGGCGTAAATCAGCCAGTGATCGCCGCATTCCATCCTCGACTGCACTGTGCATTCGAGGTAGCTCAACGCCTCATCCAGAATCAGACAGCCGTTGTTTGCTGGATGGGTGTCGATCGCGCCCAGTCGATCGTCTTCACTGGCAACAGATTTGAGGAAAAATCGCCGCAAATTTCTGCCTTCTTTGAGAACGTTCAAGACAAATTGACTGCCGATCGTGGGCAAGGTCGCTTCGCCTTGGCTCATGGGAACGGCGATCGTCAGTCCCGGCGGGTTGAAGGTTGCCTGAGACACCCAAGAAGTCAGCATTCCCTGGTGTTTGCCGAAGCGATGGGTGGTGATGACGCAGAGCGAACCCGTGATCCGCCCTACGGCTTGCTCCGTGCGATCGGCTTGCACCTCCATACCCGTCTGACGGGGCGCACGGATTTTCTTATTTTTCTTCAGAGTTTGCACAAACTCAGATCCTGCCAATTCGCACTCTCGCAGGGTTTCATCGGTGGGCTTAAATTTGACGCGAATCGGCTCAAAGCCCATGCGATAGCCCGCATCTTGCAGCTTCGTATGCACCAGATCGATCGCCTCTCCACTCCAGCCATAAGAGCCAAATACCCCTGCTAGCTTAGTTCTGGCAGCACTCGAAAGAGCGATTCCTAGCGCCGTCTGGATTTGCGTTGGCGCGTGTCCGGCAAGGGTAGGCGTACCGAAAACGAAGCCATCACATTCCTGGAGAATCTGGGTAATTTCTGCCGGACTTGCTAATTCACAGTTGATTGTCTGCACTGCCGCCCCAGACTGAATTAAGCCTTGGGCGATCGCATTTCCCAAAATCGCCGTATTGCCATAAGCCGAGGCATACAGCACCGCTACGTTGAGATCTTGCACCTGCTGGCGCTCACACCAATAGCGATAGTCAAACGTGAAGCGGCTGACGCTGTAGCGCACCATCGGGCCGTGGTTGGGAGCATAGATTTTGGCGATCGCCGAAAAGGGAGCCAGCTTATCTAGCGCCGCCTCTACTTGACGAAACTGGCTAGCGTGAATGCAGTCAAAGTAGTAGCGCCGATCTTCGTCCAGCAGCTTCCACTTTTCATCAAACACTGGCTCATCGCAAATATGAGAGCCAAACAGCTTGTCTGTGTAGAGAATGCGGGTCGCCGGATCGTAGGTGCAAAGCTCGTCGGGATAGCGCGGCGTGGGCGTAGGGATAAACTGCAACACGTGACCCTGCCCCAGATCGATCGTGTCTTCAACATTGGCGACAATTACCCGCAGGTTCCAATGAGGGAAAGCCGATCGCAGGGCAACCTCGGCGGCACGGGTGCAAACAAAAGTAATTTGCGGTGCAGCCTCCTGCCCCAGCAATGCCTTTAGTGTGGCAATCCGATTGGAGTTGATATGCCCCAAAATCACGTAACTAATCCGCTGAAGATAGGTGTGGTGGTAAAGCTCTTCTAGGAAAATCTCGGTAAAGGACTCTCCAGGCGGATCGATCAGGGCAGTTTTGTCGGCTTGAATCAAATAAGAGTTTGCCGTCGTGCCCTTCTGTCGAGCATATTCAATCTCAAACCGCAGCCGATCCCAGGTGCGCGATCGCAACACGGTTGTATTGGCACCTATCTCAGCTACTTGCACATCACGCGGTTTAGTCTCTGTCATAGCCATGATGGAGGTATATCAAAATAAAAGTGCAAGGATATCGTTCTAACAATGTTTTGTCGTAACCAAGACTAGACTTTCTTTATCTTCCCTCAAATCTTTTCCTAAAGAGGTCTGGAATCAGAATGCTCAGAAAATATAGGGGCTACAGATTCAGGAATTCGGCTGGCTGGAGCCATTGGATTCGCAGTATCAAAAGACTGCTCCGCCAATTCTTTCATCCGCTTTAGAGAAATCAGGTGTTCTGGATCAATGCCCTCAAACGTCGGTGGCAACCACACCCGAACAACGAGTAATAGACTTAGCACTAGGAGAAAAGCACAGGCTGACAAAATTTGGCTCGAAGGTGTTTCTAAGACCCCTCGAACAATCACTTCTCTGAGAATAGAGACGATCGCCACTTCTACCGCAACGCCAATTGAGATTCGCTGCTCTTGCAAATAAATGATGAGGAGCCGAAACAGCTCAACCAGCACGAGCAGAAACAAAATATCTGCCGTAACTGCCGGAAAATCCAATGGCGGCAACAGCGAGAGAAACATTTCCCGTAGCTGGATCACCATGAAGCTAAACAACCCAATGCACAAAGAAATAATGATTAAGTCCTGGACAGCTTCAAGGGCGCGCACTAAGCCTTGACGAGAAAACCACTGATAGCCAGTCGAGGAAGGGATAGGTTTCTGCATCGGATATTTCCTTAAGCTGGGATGACTCTCAGCTTAATTTAATTAGACTTATAGTTAAAGTAGTTTTTGATTAGAAAAAGTAATGACTGAGATTAAGTGCAGAAATTACGATTTTTTTTGAACAAAGCTCATGGCATTTTGTTCACTTTATTCACGTTCATCCCGGATTTTGCAGCTCTTCTTGCAGAACTTCATTATAAATTTGCGGTAGGGCGCTACTCATATCGTTCGTCTCGATACCATAGCCTAGGCTTGTCCAAGTGGGCGAAAGCAGATGCAGTACCTCAGCAAGCTGTCCGTTTTGCAGCATTTGAGATAAGTCAGCACCTCCCCAGGCACTTGGATCACTGAGCCAGCGATAGACAACCTGATCTTGATCTTCTGGCTCAAAGCTGTAGGATGACCCCCAAAACATTAGCGAACTATTCTGAGCATGGTATGCCCTCGCTTTATCCAACCAAGTCGAGGTCAACATCTGGTAGCGTCCTGCAGCAGTCGTGCAATTGCCTGTATTGGGACCCACCGCGATCGCCACACAAATATCCGGATGGTGGCTCAAATCGTGGATATGTTCACCGCCGTAGAGCAGCGAGTATGGACGGGTGCCATTCGACTCGCTAGCAGAAATAGTGCGCATCAACGCCCGCAAATAGGGATCGCCACCCTTCATCACCAGAGGTGCGGGGGTAAAGTTCCATTCGGGTTCAAAGGGCGATCGCCACAATCCATGAAAGCCCTTGAGCTGAACGACTAACGTCAAGATTGCCACACCGCAGATCAGCGACCACCAAGCGCTAGAGGAATCGCTAGAGGGTTTCTGATCCGCAGAAGAGGATGAATGATTGGTTTCAGACAACACAGCGTACCTGACACGATTTTTTAGCTGGCTATAGCCTTATTCAATCTACTCGATTCATCCGATTTCGG
>CASBQM010000549.1 GCA_949127645.1 Synechococcales cyanobacterium PMM_0036 | reverse complement strand
GTCACAAGCAGCCTATGCCACTCAGCTTTCAGAGAAGTTTTTGGGATGGATGGCAATCGTTATCCAGGCTCAAGGGAAATCTTTGGGGCTGATTGTACCTGAAGTTATTGACATTGAAAGCCATGACCCGAAGCAGCTACAGCCTCCAGCGATCGATCTCTTCCCGCCGACTCTACTGCCATTTATCCAGGGCTATCTCATTCGTTCTAGCAGCCCAGTTTTAGATGCCAGCGCTTTAATTGCTGATTCTCGGTTACAAGTTCATGCCGCCTAACCGTTCCGACTCTTTCCGATTTTGGAGATTATTTCTGTGAACACCCCAATTTTCGATCAGGATTTGTTTACTTTATTTCAGGAATCGTCTGAAGAACCAATTGCCTCACCCATGAGCGTTTCCACCACAGCCAATTACTTTGGCAGCTCTCACTTAGACAGCCTTCATCTGGATAGCTCTCCAAGCAATGGTTCTCTAGGCAATAGTTCTCCAAGCAATGGTTCTCTAGGCAATGGTTCTCTAGGCAATGGCAGCGCCAAAAGTACGGATAGCGGCATATCGCGTAACGGCGCATCGGGCAATGGTTATGGAGCAAGTGAGGACAGCCGCACCTCTCAACCAAGCAGCTATGCATCTGCAGGGCAGCCTGATCCCAATGCTGCAATCCAGTCAGCACTGTCAGTCATTCAAGTTGTCCGTAAAGAGATTGAGAAAACTCAGGCAGCATTCAAAATCGAGCTAACGAAAGCAGGGATCGCCAATAATCCCGGAATTGTGGAGAAGCTGAATCAATTCGATAAGCTGCCTACCGTCCTAGATAAGCTAGGTCATGTGGTACAGAATCAGTTTCAGGGACAGCTTTCTGCCACAGTACAACAGCAGTTTTCTGCCAATCGAGAGTGGCTAGGGGCGATCGCCCAACATATGCAACGCGCCGACACCCAAGACGAACTGTT
Source organism: Synechococcales cyanobacterium PMM_0036 (assembly GCA_949127645.1). Taxonomy (GTDB): domain Bacteria; phylum Cyanobacteriota; class Cyanobacteriia; order Elainellales; family Elainellaceae; genus Drouetiella. Next base: position 2,878 of record CASBQM010000549.1, on the reverse strand, counting down.
TGGCATGATGGTGAATGAAATCCGCGATCGCCTCCATGTCGATCGAGTGATCATTTTGGGATTTGATACCGAAAGCAAGGGGACGGTACTGGCAGAGTCGATCGCACCTGCATGGACTCCGATGCAAGGCGAGAAACTTCCTGCCGTGATATTTGGGGCTGAAAACACCCGTGACTACGCCCGCAGACAATTTGTTACGCTGCAAAATCAAGATCCGGATCGCGTATTTGCCTATCATCGCCAGCTTCTTGAACGGTTTCAGATTCTGGCAAGTCTGGCAATACCCATCATGGTCAACGATCACGTCCAGGGTCTGCTCGTAGTACATCAATGTCGGCAAATGCGTACTTGGCAGGAGCAAGAGATTTATCTGTTAACTGATATCATCGCCAAACTCACCCTGGCATTGCAGTTTATTCAGTTTAAAGTGCAGCTTAAGCAAGTGGCAGCACGAGAACAGGCAACCGCCAAGGTGATTTACAAGATTCGCAGCACGGTAGACATGCAGGCAATCTTCAGAGTCACGACTCAAGAAGTCAGCCGCTTGCTGAATGTAGAGCGCGTCACTATCTACAAATTTCGCCCCGACTTCTTTGGCGACTTTGTTGAAGAAACAGTCATAGGTAACTATCCCCGACTCGTGGGCAGCGGCTGGGAAGATCCTTACATCAGCGAGCATAAAGGCGGACGGTTTCGCAAAAACGAGCCGCTGATTGTAGACAACATCCATGTGGGTGAAACCCTCTGGGCAGGAGGGCAACTGAACACCCAAGCTCCGCGTAAACCCTTGACCGACTGCCATATTGAAGCCTTGCGCCACTATCAGGTAGAAGCCTGTGCTGTAGTTGCCATCTTCCAAGGGCAAAAACTTTGGGGGTTGCTTTCCACCTTCCAAAATAGCGCCACACGCCACTGGCAAGAGGTAGAAATTCAGCTCTTGATGCAGATTGCTAACCAGTTAGGAATTGCGCTGCAACAGGCCGAATTTGTGGAACAGGTTGCCGCTAAGGAAGTTCAGCTTGAAAAGCTGGTGGCTCGAGAAAAAGCAACCGATCGCGTCATTCAAAAAATTCGCAGCACGTTGGATGTGCAGAGCATCTTTAAGGTGACAACGCAGGAAGTCTGTCGCTTACTGAACGTAGAACGCGTCACCATCTATAAATTTCGTCCCGATTTCTTTGGCGACTTCATTGAAGAAACGATTTCTGGCAACTATCCCCGCCTCGTGGGCAGCGGCTGGGAAGATCCCTACCTCAGCGAACATAAGGGCGGACGGTTCCGCAAGAACGAGCCGCTGATTGTGGATAATATTCATGTAGGCGAGACCCTCTGGGCAGGAGGACAGATGAAGGCCCAAGCTCCCCGCAAGCCCCTCACCGACTGCCACATTGAAGCCCTGCGTCACTATCAGGTAGAAGCCTGTGCTGTAGTTGCCATCTTTCACGGACAAACCCTTTGGGGCTTGCTCTCCGCCTTTCAAAACACAGGCACAAGACGATGGGAGGAGACAGAAATTAATCTGTTGATGCAAATTGCTAACCAGTTGGGCGTTGCGCTGCAACAGACAGAATTTGTTGAGGAAGCCCAGACAAAAACTCTGCAAATGCAAAGGGCGATCGATCGAGAACAGTCGCTTGCCCGGGTGATCAACCGGATTCGTAACACTCTGGATATTGAAGCCATCTTCAAGGCTGCGACCCAGGAAGTCCGGAGTTTACTGAACGTAGAGCGCGTCACCATCTACAAGTTCCGTCCCGACTACTTTGGCGATTTTGCCGCAGAGTCAGTGACAGGCGGCTACCCTAGTCTCACGGGTAGCGGTTGGGAAGATTCCTATATTGGTGAAAATCAGGGCGGCAGATTCCGTTACAATCTTCCTCTGGTTGTTGACGACATTTACTTGGGTGAGACCCTGTGGGAAGGAGGACACCTTAACCTCCATGCTCCTCGCAAATTCCTGACCGATTGCCATGTGGAAGCCCTAGAAGGCTATCAAGTGAAAGCCTGTGCTGTCGTTTCTATCTTTCAGGGAACCCAGCTCTGGGGGCTGCTCTCTGCCTTTCAAAATAGCAGTTCGCGCACTTGGGAAGAAGGTGAAATTAATCTATTGATGCAGGTGGCAAACCAGTTAGGAATCGCCCTCCAGCAAGCCGAATATACCGAGCAACTCAAGGTACAGTCGCAGCAGCTTAGCGAGGCAGCAGCACGGGAAAAAGCTTCCAAGGAGCTACTTCAGCAGCGGGCGGTGCAGCTTTTGATGGCAGTGCGTCCGGCACTAGAAGGCGATCTTACAGTCCGTGCGCCGATTACGGAAGATGAGATGGGAACGATCGCCGATGCCTACAACAACACCCTCCAATCTCTCCGAAAGATTGTGTTGCAGGTGCAGGATGCCGCTATCCGCATGAGCGATACCTCTCAAAGCAACAGCAGCGAGATTGCCAAACTGGCTCAGGGTGCCCAGCAAGAATCGCAGCAGATGACGGTAGCCCTAGCGCAAATTCAGACCATGGCAGAAGGAACACGAGCGGTTGCCAGCAGCGCCCAACAGGTGGAAACTGCCGTCCAGCAAGCCAACCATACCGTGCAGCAGGGCGACACCGCCATGAACCGCACGGTCGAGGGAATCCAGGCAATCCGGCAGACAGTGGCAGAAACTAGCAAGAAGATTAAGCGCCTGAGCGAGTCTTCTCAGAAAATTTCCAAGGTCGTAAACCTAATTGCAGGATTCACGACTCAGACCCAGCTATTGGCACTAAATGCGGCGATCGAAGCCACTAGAGCGGGCGAGTACGGCAGAGGGTTTGCCGTCGTTGCCGATGAAGTTCGCTCTCTAGCTCAGCAGTCGGCAGAAGCGACGACTGAAATTGAAAAACTG
>CASBQM010000548.1 GCA_949127645.1 Synechococcales cyanobacterium PMM_0036 | reverse complement strand
GTTTATCCTTCTGGAAATGGCGCAACGATCTGTATTGCATCACATAACGTCAGATCAATATATGAAGGTCAGATACTATTAATTCCGCGCGCCAGAGATTTAATCACCGAAGAGTCACTCATGTCAGTTTGGCTCTTTATCTGGCAATCAGAGGCAAATATCAGCTTTGAGCCAGAAGTTGGTTTCGGTTACGAAAAAATTACGATCATTGGGGAGCCCGATCTAGAGAATGGCATCAGCACAGATGTCGAAGCTGAACTGCGCAAGTCAAACGAGCAGGTAGAACGGATAGCTTGCCGTACACCTGAAGAACTGAAGCGTGTGTTAGATCAGCGCAGAAGAGATCAAACCTATTATAAAGGCCCAGGATCAAATTAAGTTATATCAGTTTGCGATTTATTCTAAAATTTGGTGCATGATAATGATTTGAAGTGATATAGAGGAAAAATGATGCAACCCAATCTTTTTCGCATCCGCAGTTTGTTATTGTTAGCTTGCTGTATTGCACTGGTTAGTTGTTCAGGTGCCGGTACACCTGGCTTGCCCAAAATTCCACAGATAGAGGTAGGCGCAGAGGTAAAGTTAGAGCCTGCAACGCTTGCTGCAATTAAGGCTATTAATGAGACCCTTGCAAAACTCCTTAACGAGAAACTAGGTCTCGATGCCAACACACTAGACATGCTAGCTAAGCTGACTGAGCAAATTGACAAATTTAATAAGACTCTAAAAGATGGACTCCTAGATGAGAATACGTTGACGATTATCAACAGGTTCCTACCTATCCTTGAGGAAGGAGTTAACTTTGGTCTTGACAACCCAACACGCACAATTGTAGAACAGTCGCTAAAGGTCATTGACGATCAACCAGAGAAGTGGGGAGACGAATCACGCTTATTAGCCCAGATGTTAGGATTTGTTGGCAATGACCTTGCTACAAATCTCTCAACAAAAGTATCTTCATTGAGCACACAGATTAGTAACGATGCTGTTCGGATACAAGCCGCCGTGCCAGGTACAGTACAATGTACCATTGATGCCGGTAGTGAAGCTGCGAAAAGAAACGTCCAGCAAGCAGCAGGTGAATTCTGGGCAACAGTTCTACCTTTCATGGCCAAAGGGGAATCGCTTGATGAGATAGATAAGATACCTTCTGTTTGTACGATTCTGCCATTGAATGTTGAAGTGAAATTGGTAGAAGGCAAGCGGGTAATCGATGAAAATGAGGATATTCTAGAAATTTATGGCTTTAACTTTCAAGCGAATAGTAAGCCAAATATTTTTGTAGAATCTGCAAATGGGAAAAAATATAATATATCTTTATCAGCAAAATTTGAAACTAATAAGGTGTGGAAGGTGAATCTAGGCGACAAAGACTTTAGCGAAGTTGCTCCTGATTCAACGATTGTGATTGAGTGGGACTTCAATTCCAAGCTACTCAGCCATCAAACTCCGATCAAATTTGAGAAGTTACTTGATTTTAATATCCAAGCCGCTCTCATTCCTGATTTCACTGCTGAGGGACGATCTGGTACAGCACCGTTAGCAGTTAGCTTTTTTGATAATTCCACCGGCTTACCAAAAAGCTGGACATGGGATTTCGGTGATGGTACGAAGCCAGAACAAGTTGTGGTGTCTGGCCTCTCTCTAGTGCATACTTTTGAACAACCGGGCACTTATACAGTGACATTATCTGTTGATAATGATTTTTATCCTGTTCAGAGTATCACCAAACAAAGCTTTATTACAGTAGCTTATCCTCCGCCCCCTACAGCGGATTATGCTGTATCAGTGCTCTCCGGGAATGTACCACTTCAGATATCACTATTAGATAAATCTAGCTCAGAAATTAGCAAGTGGAATTGGGACTTTGGAGACGGGGTTAGCTCTGAGCTTCAGAACCCTGATCATGAGTATACTACAGCTGGAACCTATGTGATTCACCTCGTAGTCACAGACATCTACGGTCAAAAATCAGCTTCGGTTGATAAGACAGTCACTGTGCTCAAACCTCCGATTATTATCAACCGTAATTTGGAGTTGCGCCAGGATATGACATTGGGCAAAGAGGATCAAGAGCTAGTTTTACCTGATCAGATCCAGACAAATGGGTTTGCCCTTACTTTGCGAGCAACAATAATACGGTCGCAAAGAGGGAATACGTCGATCATCAGTTTTGAGCCATCGACGCAAGCAAAAAACGGTAATAATGGAGCAAGCGGTGGCAATGGTCAGGACGGAGGCTATGAAGAGGATGGGCAACCCGGTGACAATGGGGGAAATGGAAGGGATGGTAGCAATGGTAGTTCAACAGGCACAATCAACATTCATGCTGATCAGATCGATACAAATCTGTCTATATCGAATGTAGGTACACAAGGCGGCAATGGCGGCAATGGCGGCAATGGCGGCAATGGTGGTCGCGGTGGAAAAGGAACCAAGGCATCGACTAGTGCAGTTACTTGCAAGCGAGGTGCTGGAAATGGCCGAACTGGAGGTTCGGCGGGTAACGGTGGCAACGGTGGCAACGAAGGCAACGGGGGTGAAGGTGGTAATATAAATTTATTTGTCTCCAAAATAACCGGCACGATTGTCATTACGTCATCAGGTGGTAGCAGAGGTGATAGAGGAGCAGGCGGAAGCGCTGGAAAATCAGGTGAAGGCGGTGATGGTGGAGACAAAGATTCTCCCTGGTGCAAAGACAATGGTAATACGGGCGCGACTGGACCTTCAGGCAGCAACGGTTCGCGCGGTGGTAGAGGAATTACCGGAGAAAACGGCACGATAACAATTCGTCAAGATGGAAAGGTGGTCAGCAGCGGGAGAAAGCCCATTACAATAACCTCTGGGGTTAGAATTCAATAATTGAAACTTATTTGCTCTACCTCTGATTGATTTTGTTTTGAATTAAATGATGCATCAGAGGTAGAGCTTATGCCAAGGTCAAGACCAGCAATGAACAGAAATAAGAACCAGCAAGTCTTTAAAATTCGTGCAATGTGTATTCCCTAATGCGCTGCATCTTATTTGCGAAGGCTTGCTGGAATTTACCGATAGCATTTTGGGCTTCTACCAATATTCTCTTAACCGCATGATATCTAGCTGATCGGTAAGCATTGAGCGCTGTTTGACTGTACCTATGGAGGAGTAGTACCGTGAATAAAATACGCATTTTGTTTCTTGCATCGACACCGTTTGTTTCTCTTCTAGAGCCAGAATTTAGTGTTTTAGAAGAATCATTGACTAAGTCAAGCTTTGGTCGTCAAATTGATTTGATCATGAAGCCGATTGGTAGCTTTGATGATCTTAGTCGCTATATTCGAGAAAATAGACCTAACATTGTGCATTTTAGTGGACATGGAAATTGGAAAGGATCACTTTATGTAGATAACAGGCCCATACCGCTAAGTTTCTTTGCTGATATATTTGCCGACGTTAAAGATGATGTGCAATGTGTCGTTTTAAATGGCTGCTATTCAGCAGAACAAGCGAAGGAAATTGCTAAACACGTCCCTTCGGTTATTGGGACAACCGAAACAGTTTATGAGGAATCGGCAGTTAAATTCGCACAACAATTTTATGGACATATTGGCAATGGACTAGATGTAACTACGGCATTTCGCCGGAGTCGTGATTTGGTTTCTGCTGATTTAGGATTTCGTTTTCACGAATTTACTATGCTCCCCACCGAACAGAGCGGGGAAAACATCTTCTTTGTCCCTGTGTCGTTTGCGCCTTCTGTTGTTGGTGTCCTTGCCGCGGCACATTCGGAAGGAACCGAACAAGAAGAAACGTCGGGTCTCCATCTAGTCACGAAGTATGAATATAAGGCAAAGCTGATCAATGTAGCTATTCAGCAAGAATTACGTCGATTTGAAGAGGGAATATCGGGTCAAGAGTTTAAGATCATTCAAGAAATCACAATCATAGGCGAATGGAATTGTTACGTCTATGGTGAAAGATTTCTTAAAGGGATTCCGGTTGCTGATCCGATATGGGGTGAGGGTAAAACTAAGTCTGGGAATTTCTCAATTAAGATCAAGGAGGTTGATAGCATTATGGAATCTTTTTCAGCGGAGGTAGAACACAATAATGACAACCCTAATGAATACGCGGCGAAAAAGGTTAAGTCAATGATCGAAGAAAAAATGACGGCGTTTTAACAGAAATTCATAGAATTGGCAATCATCCCATATGCCCTGGAACAACGGCCTGACCCAACTCCAATACGAACTAGCCGACCTCTACTTTCGCGAGGAAAACATCCGCCGCGTCGCGGTCGAAGCCGGCATTTCGCCAGCAGTGTTAGACATTGATGGCGCGGCGTTGACCGCCTGGTATAACGTCCTGCGCGAGGCGGCCAATCGTGAGAAGGTGGCGACGATTGTCGAAATTGCCAAAGCGGAGTTCCCAACCCGGCAGGCGGTATTGACGCGCGCATTGGCCCAACACGAAAATGGGGTGGGCGCTTGGGAAGCGGCGCTAGCGGAGTTCAATCGGCTGCTCGCCACCTATTTCACGCAAATTATTGGCGGGGTCATTGTGGCGGTGGTGACGGCTTGAATCATGGCAGGGGTAGGGAAGTTTTTCTTGCAACGCGAGTTTGTGATCCTTTTACTCTTCACAGTCATTCTCCTGACGCCATTCCTGTTGCGCGCAGGGTTGACCAGACTCAGAATTCCCATGCAGACGGTGAGCCTGGTGCTGATTTCTTGCTTGTTAATGGGCGGGGAAGCCGCGCTCTTCTCGGAGATTATCGGTGGCAGCGAGCCAGAACTAGTTGAAGGGAATCCGCTGGATGCCTCGATGCTCCTGGGCCAATATCTGCGTGGCAGCAAAGGTTGCCTAGAGCTAGCAAAAAAACATTGTAATACCCAGGTCGAAGTCAAGGGCGAAACGTTTGATGCACAGATTCGGGTGCAGAAGTCGGATTGGGAAACGCCTCATCTCTTTGTCTATCTCAATGTCAAGTGGGCAGCCAGAGAAGAATTACCTGGGTTGCAGCGTTATTTTGCCGGAACCATGCTTTTCACCGCACAGTATAGATGTGAAGCAGGTACACCCATTCTACGCAAATTGAAGTTAAAGGACACCTTTTTCGCTCCATCAAGCCGGGTGTTGTCCTGGCTGACTGGCTTTATCCAGATCCCTTATCTGCGTGATGAGGATTCGACGATTTTGAGCAAGGTAGAAAATATACTTGTTACCCAAGTGAAACTCTGTGCCCACACATAAAGGAGAACCGCCATTGATGACCACCGAACAAACACTCTGGCTCCGGCGTTGGCAAGCCATCGATAATACCATCGCGACCTTGCTGGATCGCTATGAATCTTTTATGCATGAAGACAGCACGCGGC
>CASBQM010000547.1 GCA_949127645.1 Synechococcales cyanobacterium PMM_0036 | reverse complement strand
GACGCGACAACGCCATCAAATACATGGAAGAAAACCCCACTTTCACGAAGGATGTAGAAAAGTTGGTGCGTGAGAAACTAGAGATGGGGGCTATGGTTTCTGCAAACTCCGTCACTCCGATATCGGTTGAAGATGTCGATGGCGAAGAGGACTTTGTTGAAGAAGAATAGCGATCGCCTTTCATCACCTGTCTAGCTGTAGACTCATCTGAACCATTCAGATGAGTCTCGCAGGTCTCTATATTGCTTCCATACCTTAATCCTCAGAATGCCTCTACTGAGCGCGTTCAACAAACTCTTTAATGTGGTGAAGAGAGGTTGCTAACTCACCCAGCAAAGGCTCTGTGGTGTCAAGGTGCTTCTGATAAGCCCATGTTTCTATTTGATCGGCAGCAAACTGCATCACTTTTGCCCCCACGTTAGCGCTTGCCCCTTTGATGTGGTGTGCAGTTTGGTTGATCAAGCAGAGATTTTGTGTGGCGATCGCTTGATGCAGTTGCTCAAGCTGCGATGTACAGTCCGTGACAAAAAGCTGTAGCAGCTCTAGCTCAAATTCTGGGCTGTTATCAGACAACAGATGTAAATGTTCCAGATCGAGGTGATCTGGAACCACGTGCGTCTGGAGAAGTTCTGAATCTGCTGCGTCAGAATTTGGTTTATCGGTCTGAGTTCCAGAAACTTGGGGTAAGGCTGTCTCTGCTTGAGTGGTCAAAAGTAGCTGACTCCAACGCTGTAACACTGCGGCTAAAGCATTTCGGCGTACTGGCTTGCTGACAAAATCATCCATCCCGGCCGCGATCGCTCGCTCTCGATCTTGCAGGAGATCGCTAGCCGTCATCGCAATAATAATAATTCTGTTCTTTGGCTCCACAGCCTGACTTTCCCAATCTCGGATAGCCTGAGTTGCTCCATAGCCATCCATTATGGGCATCTGACAGTCCATTAGCACCAGCTCGTAAGCAGATTGGGTAATGGCTTCCACTGCCTTTTGTCCATCTGAAACCGCCTCTGCCCAGTAGCCCAGAGTTTGAAGCTGTTTCAGCGCCACTTTCTGGTTAGTTAGATTGTCTTCTACCAGCAAAATTTTGAGCGGTGACGGCTCGATCGCAGATAAAACCGTTGGGTTTTGCGTACGCTGCTCTGGATAAGTCATTGAACTTTAGAGAAAGTGACATTCGACAGGTAAAGCGGAGAACAAATATCTTCGTAAAATCTCTTTCCGACAGAGGACGTTGGGCATTCCTCTGATCCAGCATTCCCCTGATCCAGCATTCTCTAGCTGTAAACTACAACACTCAAATTTAGAGTGACTTAATGCTTAGAGTGACTTAATGCTTAGAGAGATTTAATGATTAGTCTCCAATTAGCCAAGAGAATACTAGAAAAAAGCATCCTAACCCTACCCAACTCGGCAAATGCAGAGAGCTAAGTATGAACTCTGGCAGAAACACAAGCTGGCAAATTAGGCTGCCCAGTAACACAACTCCCAGTAGAGCGATCGCCATGCCCATTTTCTCTAGCCTTCATACTCGCTGTTGATCTCAATTTCTAGGGTTTCTTCGTCAATGGCGATAAATAGAACGTTAGGACGGCAGCAGACCTGACAATCTTCAATGTAGGACTGCTGTCCTCCGGCACTAAAATCAACAAAGGTAAGATTGGGTTCGCCGCAGTAGGCGCAAATATATTCAGCCGTGTTTTGCATCTCACGTTGTTTTCAGCAGATATCCCGTTTTTGCCAGATGTCGAGTTACCAGATGTCGAGTTACCAGATGCTCCATTCTTAGCAGGTGTCTGGCTAACAGGTGTCAGCCTTTCGGTAGATAGCACCTCCATATCAAGTGAATAGAAGCAAATTACTGGAGACTCTTAGTGTCAATCAAAAAAGGAGACTTGTAAAGTAGCGGCACAAAAGCGATCGACATTTGCTAGTCGAAATAGCCCTTACAGTATCTTTGCCTGACTATTCTTGACGTGACTCTTCTTGACGGTTTTGGCTCAATGCAGCTCTGACGGCTTGCTGCTGATCACGACGCGTCAGCCAGCGATGGTAGGTACGCGTGTGGATCGCCACTGAGTGCCCCATCATTCGAGCCGATACCGTGTCGGGCAAGCCAATGTGAATGGTGCGAACTGCCCAAGCATGACGTAAGTCGTAGGGTGAAAAAGGAATCTGATAGCGGCGAAACTGGCAGGTCACTTGCTGCCCAATCCGCTGAAGGGTCGTTTGGCTGAGGTCAGTGTTGACTGCCGGGAGCTGAATATTTTTGAGGCTGAAGCGATCGATCCATTCTGGCAAAAAAGGCCAGACCTCATGATTTCCAGTTTTGGTGGTGTTTAAGACTTCAATCATGCCCTCAACATCGCCGTTGGCTAAAGCACTGTAGTCGCAGAAGAAGACCTCGTGATTCCTCAGCCCGTAGGTTGCCATGATGCCGTAGACAAATTGCCAGGACGGGTTAGGAATCTGCTCGTAGGCTTGAATAATCTGCTGATCGGTGGGCAACTCGCGGGACTGAGTTTGGCTAGTGCCGTAGTTGCCCCACAGAGCTTTTAGATCAGTCGGCAGCTCAACTTGCAGAAACTCTGTTAGGGCTTTGAGGGCAGTACAGCAGACCTGACGGCTCCGCGAGTGGGTCGGCGTGGCGTAAACGGTGGCGTAAATCAGCTCTGGAAGGCTGAGATTGCTGGAAGATTGGGCGATCGCCCTCAGCTTGTTTAGGTAGGGCACGTAGGCTTTTTCCCAGGTGGTTCTGACAGAGGAAGGCGGGTGACTTTGAGCCAAATGCTGCAAGAGATACAGCTCAAAAGCCTGTAGCTTTTGGGTCAAATCCATCTCATGCAGCCGCCCCCCCCCGGCAACCGGAAGGTACTGCCGCCAGTCAAAGCGGTTCTCAATCAGATGAGCCGCGACAATCTTGACCTGATTTTCGGCTTGCTTCAATCCGGCGATCGTCGCTGGCAAATCAAGGCTGATGCGCTGCTGATGGGGGCGAAGCCGAGGGCTGCCTGGACGAGGGGGCAAGGTGCCTCGTAACGCCAGTTTCTCTCCGCGCCGCTCAATTTGCAGCCCTAGCTTTGCCATCTTCAAACGATGGTTTGTTTGAGCAATTCGCGTGTCCATATCAGGATTAGGAGAGGAAGCAGCCACTTTTCAGGGTTTACTTTATGGGGTTTACTTCTTAGGATTTAAGTTAAGAATCAGATTCAAGCAAAATCAGCTCTAAGTAAGTTGTTGCGAATTGATTCTACTAAAGCAAGTTAAGATATAGAAAAATTATTGTTAAAGTCAGTAACAAATATTAAAGGAAAGGGAATCGAAATCATTATGGGTCGTGTTGGAGTCTTACTGCTCAATCTAGGCGGACCAGACCAACTGGAAGATGTTCGCCCCTTTCTATTTAACCTATTTTCTGATCCAGAAATTATTCGCCTCCCCTTCACATGGCTGCAAAAGCCGTTGGCGTGGCTAATTTCGACCAGCCGTGCCAGAAAGTCTCAGGAAAACTATAAGCTGATTGGGGGTGGTTCTCCCCTGCGACGCATCACTGAGGAACAGGCTCAAGCGCTGCAAGAGTCTCTAAAGCACAAAGGTCAGGAGGTGCAGGTTTATGTCGGTATGCGCTACTGGCATCCCTTCACTGAAGAGGCGATCGCTCGTATCAAGCGTGACAGCATTGAGCAACTCGTGATTCTGCCGCTCTACCCTCAGTTTTCCATCAGCACTAGCGGCTCTAGCTTTCGGCTGCTCGAAAAGATTTGGCAGGAAGAACCTGCGCTCGATCGAATTAACTATACGGTAATTTCTTCGTGGTTCGATCGCCCCGGCTATCTGCAAGCCATGGCAGATCTAATCGCTCAACAGCTCGACCAAGTTGAAAATCCCGATCGCGTTCATATTTTCTTTAGCGCTCATGGGGTGCCTGTCAGCTACGTGGAAGAGGCAGGTGATCCCTACCAGCAGGAGATCGAACAATGCACTGCTCTAATCATGAAAACGCTGAACCGTCCCAATGCTTACACGCTGGCTTACCAAAGCCGCGTTGGACCTGTAGAGTGGCTTCAGCCCTATACAGAGGAGGCAATCAAAGAACTGGCGCTTGAGGGAGTCGATAACCTGCTAGTTGTGCCCGTTAGCTTTGTTTCTGAGCATATTGAGACTCTGCAAGAAATTGACATGGAGTATCGGGAAATTGCTGAAGAAGCCGGAATTCACGACTTCCGGCGTGTCCCGGCTCTGAATACCCATCCGGTCTTCATTGAGGCTCTAGCAGATTTGGTCATTGATGCCGTTAATTCTCCTAGCGTCAAGCTTTCGGAAGCCACGCAGATGAAGAAAATGGTGAAAATGTATCCTCAAGAAAGTTGGCAATGGGGGCTAACCACCTCGGCTGAAGTTTGGAACGGACGCATTGCCATGATTGGCTTTATTGGTCTGATAGTTGAGCTAATTAGCGGACAAGGACCTTTGCATTTTGTGGGACTACTTTAAGGTGCGATTCTGGCTTGATGAGACGCAAATCGCCCTCGCCTCTCTCTCTGCGTGGGCTATAGAGGGGGCAAGAAGTGTGTGGCAGAATACCTTACCGTAACGAAACCCTAAAAAAATCTACAGGCTTGAGCAGATTGTGTCTATAGCCGCTAAAGTTGGTGTAGGCAAAACGTTTACGGTAAAGACAGCGCTTATGACTGCCTACGAACTTGATCTAGAATCGGCTGGCTCCAGCGCAGACGATGTGGTTACGCTCAATTACGTTGAAATTATAGAAACGGTGATTGCTAGCTTGCAGGAAGACCAGAGCGCCATGGTCAGCCAGGGAGAAGGCGGTTACGTTTGGAAATTTAAGTACGGCAGCGTTGAGGTATTCGTTAAACT
>CASBQM010000546.1 GCA_949127645.1 Synechococcales cyanobacterium PMM_0036 | reverse complement strand
GCAACCTTGCCGATCTCCAGCGACGGCTTAGGCTTTCAGGACAGTTAACGGCTGACTTGATGCACTATTTAAGGTTTTGAGCAATTTTACCGGGCGCTAATTTCAGCAGCCCAATTCGATCGATCGGGAAGAACCGGAAGACGGCGCGACCAATCACGTTATCTTCAGGTAGAAATCCCCACACATGGGAATCCTTACTGTCATTGCGGTTGTCACCCATAACAAAGAGCTGATTGGGCGGCACTTCCACAGGCTCCATCTCGTAAGCAGGCGGCTCGGCAATGTAGGATTCAGCGAGAGGCTGACTGTTGAGGTAGACCTTCCCCTGAGTCACCTGCACAACATCGCCCGGAGTGCCAATCACTCGCTTAATAAAAGCTTTGTCGGGCGCATAGCCATAAATTTGGAGCTGTTGCGGCGGCTCAAATACGACGATATCTCCCAAGGTCGGCGGGTGAAAGCGATAGCCGATTTTTTCGATCACCAGGCGATCGCCAATCAGCAAAGTTGGCACCATGGAACCGGAAGGGATAAAGCGCGGCTCGGCAATGAATAGGCGAATGATGACGGCAAGGGCGAGGGCGATCGCCACAATTTGCAGATTTTCCTTCTGAGATTTCTGGAGGCGAAAGCTCGGCTTATCTAGGTCTGGTTTGCCCGGATCTAATTTGCCCAAATCTGGTTTGCCCGAATCTGGTTTGCTCGGATCTAATTTGCCCAGACCTGAGGCGATCGCTGAACCAGCATCAGAAGATTCACCTTGGGGCTTAAGGATTTGCTTTTCAGGATTGTCAGCGTTTTGCTGTTCAGAACTCATGGGAAAGCCTAGGCGAAAGAGTAAAGTAGAGAGGCAAGTGAATCTGCTTAACAGGGAGTAATGAGCATGACATCAGCAACTTGGTACGTCGTTAAGCAACCTGACGGTCACTGTGAAATCATGCAATGTGAAATCATACAAGATGAGATTATACCAAACGAGGGAGTACCCAAGAATGTCAGCGCACCTGAGGGCAGTTCTGAAGGTCAGCAGGGTGGCGATCGCTGGGGACCTTTTGAGTCTCAAGGCGAGGCGATCGCCCGTCGAGTGGGGCTAATTCGCGCTGGGAAATGTCAACCGCTCTAGCGTCTCTTGTTGGAGCGCTAGAATTCATCGGGGACGCAGCGACGCTTGAAGCATCGATACTAAAGTTAATAATTCTATGTACCTTGGAGTAATCTACGCGAGAACTCAAATTTTTCGATATGGAGCAACTTTAGTGTACGGATTTATAACGCTCTTGTTAAAGTGACAAAGACACAATTGTATCCGTGATAGCACTTTTATCTAGACAAAACTGGCGTTCAACATCCTCTTTGAGTCGCCAGCTTAGAGATAATATGATTTCCTTCATCACAGAAGGCGTAATTCCCTTTGCGGCAAAAGATCTGGTGCGAGTTTTGCCTGCTTGTATTTTGGGTTCTGCCATTACGGGCGGACTGTCGATGCTGTTTGGTTGCAGCCTCTACGCCCCTCATGGCGGCATATTTGTGTTAGCAATTCCCAATGCTGTGAGTCAGGGCGGTCTGTAATGTAGTAGCGATCGCGGTTGGCACGTTGGTAACGGCTGTGGCAGTCACTCAGTTTAAGCGCTGGCGACCTAAGTCTCAGGTCACAGGTTTAGTCTCTCTTGCAAACAAACGGGAAAAAGGGATGCAGCGCTGCATCCCTTTTTGAGTTTCTAGAACTTTAACTTCTAGAGTCTTAGTTAAGATAATCCAGATCTAAAACTTCAGCCCTTTGGAATCTTTTACGAATCATTGAAGGTAGAGCGATCGGCCATAAAAGAGTGGCAACTGTCAAAAATATCCAGGAAGCAACGTGATTTTTAGGAGTGGTCGCGTCTTTCAGGAAAGCATTGATTAAGATGCCGAAGACCACCGCTGCGCCTGTAAAGTATAGTGTCATTTCTGCTTTCCTTTATTTCAGTTAGTTTCCTGATGTTTCTATAAAACCATCTGTCTCAGGCGAATACTATTGCTGGAAACACGGAATTGCGAAGGTCGCGCGAGGTTCGTAGAAGAAGTAACTCCGTGTTCCTATCAGGGGAACTGCACCTACAGCTAATTTGTCCTGTTAGTAAAGGCTACCCGGTGAAAGAAGGAAAAGCCTTTGTGGGCGCTCCGAATCAATGACGCAATCCTCTCCTGATCCCCAAACTCCATTTATTGAGCAAATTAAAAAGCTGGTTCAGAATACCCTGCTGAGTTGGGGGTTGCCTGGAGCGGGGCTGAGTTTAGCCGTGCATTTTGGCTTGCAGGGAAATTGGGGCGGGGCGATCGCATCCCTCATCGGCACTGCCTTTCTCACCTTTTTGCTGAAGTTTTTCACCAAACTTGATCCGCGTCTGGATGCTTTGGCAGAGTGGAGCGTTAGCCAGGTTGAACAATCTGTGTTGCGGCTATGGTGGAGCATCACCGGGCAATTTCAGGGTAAATATTACCAGACGCTCATCTATCACCTGCGAGACTTTCGCGTTCAGGGATTAAAAACCAAGGGACCGTTTGCCCTAGATTTGCAGAAGGTTTTTGTGCCGCTACGGGTGGCTCCTGAGAGCGCCGATCGCATTCCTTCCGCCTTAATCCAGACGTTAACTCAGACAAAAGAAAGCGGCAAGCTGAGCATCTGGGATGTTTTGGCAGCATTGCCGAGACAGCCTAGCTTTCGACGCATGGTGATTTTGGGTCCTCCAGGTTCAGGGAAAAGCACGCTGCTAGAACATCTAACGCTCACCTATGCCCAAAATTCTCGCCAAAATTCTCGCCGACCCCGGCTGATTCCGGTGCTGCTGTACTTACGGGACGTGCAGGAGGCAATCGCCACCGATCCACCTCCCACGCTGTCAGCGCTAGTTGATCAACAGGAAAATCTGCAAGACCTGAAACGATCGCCCGACTGGTTTGAAACGCGGCTGAAGCTGGGCAAATGTCTGGTGATGCTAGATGGACTGGATGAAGTTGCCGACTCGCATCGGCGGCAACAGGTGAGTCAGTGGTGCGATCGCCAAATTCAGCGCTACCCGACTACGCCGTTTATTCTCACGTCTCGTCCTTTTGGCTATCGATCGGCTCCGTTGACGCAGGTGGGTATGGTGCTGGAGATTCAGCCGTTTGATTTGAAGCAAATGCAGCAGTTTGTCCAAAACTGGTATCTGCAAAACGAGATCATGCGGCGACTGGGTAGAGACGATCCGGGGGTACGCCATCACACAGAGCGGCAGTCTCGTGACTTGATTAAGCGGATTCAGGACAGTCCAGCGATCGCAGCCATGGCGCTAAATCCGCTGCTGCTGACCATGATTGCCACCGTGCATTGCTATCGGGGGGCGCTGCCTGGGCGCAGGGCGGAGCTGTATGCCGAAATTTGTGATGTGCTGCTGGGGCGGCGACAGGAAGCCAAGGGATTGCCTGACAAACTTACCGCCACTCAGAAGCGATCGGTGCTGCAAGTGCTGGCGCTGAACCGAATGCGGAAAGAGTCGAGCGACTTTACCCTGCTACAAGGAAGTTTGCTAATTCAGAAAAAGCTGGTGGCGGTAGCGGGAGACAGCGTTTCACCCGAGGAGTTTTTGAGGCATGTGGAAAATGTCAGCGGCTTGCTGCTAGAAAAAGAATCGGGTAAGTATGCGTTTGCCCACAAGAGTTTTCAAGAATATCTTGCCTCAGCTCAGGTGAAAGAGAGCGATCAAGAAATCCTGCTGGCGCGGCACATTGACAATCCTTGGTGGGAAGAAACGATTCGCCTTTATGCTGCCCAAAGCGATGCTAGTTATCTGATCTGGACTGCACTGCAAAAGGGCACGGTGGCGGCTTTGACTCTAGCATATGACTGCCTGGAGGAAAGCCTAAGCGTTGAGGATGGCAAAGTCCGTAAAGAGCTAGAAGAAACGCTAGAAGAGGGCTTAGAGGCGATCGATCCCGCTATTTTCAAATTAGCCGCAGAGGTAAAGCTCCAGCGCCGCCTCAATCAGCTATTGCGCGTTGACGATCGCACTAAGATTGACATGGGCTACCTGAGCTGTGCCGAATATCAGCTTTTTGTAGACGAGAAGCAGCTCTCTGGCGAGAATTATCAGCCCCAGCACTGGACGGGCGATCGCTTCCTGCCCGGAATGGCAAATCAAGCGATCGTCGGGGTGCGAGCCAGAGATGCCGAGGCATTTTGTGAATGGCTAACCCAACATAACAGTGCCTTGGGTGAAACCTATCTAGAGGGCGAAACCGCTATTTTCATGGGGGAATTTCGTTTTCGGTTGCCTACCCTCAGCGAAGTTAAGCAGTATCCTGTCATCGCATCACCGCTCGGCTGCTGGTGCTGGAATGGCGATCGATATGTGACTCACGGCATTGGGGCGCGTGACCTATGGCGTGACCAGCGGCGAGCAGGCAGAATACCGGCTTGGGAAGGAATTCGGATTATTCGCTGCATCCGCTAAAGAATTCATCATGCGCTGAAGACTGCTGCTTCACAAGTATTAGTTTTGTTTATATTTTTTCTGAAAATCTGTAATGACAGCCGGATTCCCTTTGGGCGATCGCTGATGTACGATAAAGACTAATCTCAATGATCAAAGTTTTCTGCATAGATAAAAACCTATTCTCTCTAATAGCTGAGTCTATTCAAAACGCGCTT
Organism: Synechococcales cyanobacterium PMM_0036; assembly: GCA_949127645.1. GTDB lineage: Bacteria > Cyanobacteriota > Cyanobacteriia > Elainellales > Elainellaceae > Drouetiella. The sequence goes on along the minus strand of CASBQM010000546.1, from coordinate 2,409 downwards.
TTACCTGCACTTTTAGAGGCTTGAGGATGTCATCAATGCTCCAGTTTTTGGTTCAGACTGCATGGTTCATTCCCTGTTATCCGCTGGTGGGCATGGTGCTGTCGATCGCCTGGTTTCCGGCAATTACAAGGCGCACAGGTCCTCGACCTGCGGGCTATCTCAACGCCATCACTACTTTTTTAGCCCTGCTGCATGGGGTGTTGGCGCTGTCTCTGACGCTGCATCAGCCGCCGCTCTACCTCTCGGTATCCTGGCTCCAGGTGGCAGGGCTGGACCTGAGTATTCCGGTGGAAATTTCGGCATTGACGATCGGCGCAACGGTTATGGTCAACGGGCTGAACTTTCTAGCGCAAATTTACGCGATCGGCTATCTGGAAATGGATTGGGCATGGGCGCGTTTTTTCGCCATGCTGGCGCTGTTTGAGGCAGGTATGTGTGCCCTGGTACTGTCGAATTCGCTGTTTGTTAGCTACATGATTCTGGAGGTTCTGACGCTGGGAACCTATATGCTGATTGGCATTTGGTTTAACCAATCGCTGGTGGTGACAGGCGCACGTGATGCCTTTCTCACCAAGCGGGTGGGCGACTTATTTCTGCTAATGGGGGTGCTGGCGATCTATCCGTTGACGGGCACCTGGGATTACGATCAGATGGCAATCTGGGCAGAAACGGCAAACATTGATCCCAAGCTTGCCGCGCTGGTGGGGTTGGGTCTGCTGGCAGGGCCGATGGGCAAGTGCGCCCAGTTTCCGCTGCACCTGTGGCTAGATGAAGCAATGGAAGGGCCTTTGCCCAGTACGATTCTGCGGAATTCAGTAGTGGTAGCGACGGGAGCTTGGGTGTTGGTGAAGCTGGAGCCAGTGCTGTCGCTGTCGCCTGTTGTCATGAATACAGCGATCGCCATCGGAGCCGTTACGGCGATCGGCGGTACGCTAATTGCCATTGCTCAAATTGACGTGAAGCGCTCGCTGTCCTATCTAGTGAGTGCCTACATGGGCGTGGTATTCATTGCGGTGGGTAGCCACCAAACTGAGGCGGCTCTGCTGCTGGTGTTGACTCACGGCATTGCTATGGCGGCGTTGGTAGCTAGTACTGGATCGATCGTTCTGAATACCGTAACGCAAGATTTGACGCAGTTGGGTGGTCTGTGGTCACGGCGACCAATTACCGGGCTGTCGTTTATTGCAGGAGCGATCGGGCTAGTGGCGCTGCCGCCCTTTGGCACCTTTTGGGCAATGCTGAAACTTGCCGATGGGCTGTGGGAAACACGCCCTTGGCTAGTAGGGTTGCTGCTAGTAGTTAATGGCTTAGCGGCTTTTAGCCTCACCCGAACCTTTGGGCGGATGTTTGCAGGGAAACCTCACGCTATGGCGGTGCGATCGCCCGAAAATATCTGGGCTGTGACGCTGCCAATGACGATTCTGTCGGGCTTCTCGCTGCATATACCGCTCATTCTACAAAGCCTTAATCTGCTCCCCATTTGGGAAACCCTCAACACAGATTTAGCTTTGCTGATAACCTGGTCAAGTATTTTCGGTCTGAGTCTGGGTGGTCTGGTTTACGTCGGCAACTTTGTCGCCAAGCCGGTGAAACTCCCCTGGAAGCCGCTGCAAAACTTGCTAGCCTATGACTTCTATACCCCAACTCTCTATCGCTCCAGCGTCGTCGGCAGTGTAGATATTGTGTCTCGATTAACGGACTGGATCGATCGCTACATCGTGGATGGCTTAGTTAACTTTGTGGGTGTCTCTTCGCTATTTGGAGGAGAAGCCCTGAAATATGGTAACTCTGGTCAGAGTCAATCCTATGCGCTGACGATCGTTATTGGATTATTCATTACTGCGTTTCTCATGAGTTGGTCACTTCTATCTCAACTACAAATCACCACTCAAGTTGTGTCTTTGGTTGCAGGTCGTTGATTTTTTCATTCTCTTATAACTATGCTAAGCTCTCTCATCTGGCTTCCCATTTTAGGGGCAGCGATTGTCTCCTTCTTGCCTCCTTCTCTTTCTCATCAGCAGATTCGCGCAGGTGCAGTCTGGCTGTCGGGTGGAGTTTTGCTCTGGACAGGTTGGCTGCTAACTCAGTTTGATATCACCAATCCGGCGCTTCAGTTTCGAGAATACTTGCCCTGGATCGAAACCCTGGGGCTGAACTATGAGTTGGGAGCGGATGGCTTGTCGATCGCCCTGCTGGCACTCAACAGTTTTCTCACCTGGATTGCTCTAATGAGCAGCAGCAAAAGTACCGATCGCCCGCGTCTATTTTATTCGCTAATTCTGTTGATCAGCGGCGGCGTTGCCGGAGCCTTTTTAGCCCAAAATCTACTGCTCTTTTTCTTCTTTTATGAGCTGGTGCTGGTTCCCTTCTATCTGCTAATTTCTATTTGGGGCAGCGACAAAAAAGGCT
>CASBQM010000545.1 GCA_949127645.1 Synechococcales cyanobacterium PMM_0036 | reverse complement strand
GGCATATTCTTTCAGATATAGCGGTTTTTGGGCTAACGCTGGCTGCCAGCTACCTGGCACAGCGTCCCGCATCGGGTCATGTTACTTTCGGGTATGGTCGGGTTGAGGTGCTAGTAGCACTAGTTAACGGGCTGAGTTTGTTGGCGATCGCCGCCTTCATCGTCATCGAATCAATCGATCGCCTTCAGTCAACAGAGGCGATTTTGGGGCTACCGATGCTATTTGGCTCAGGGGTAGGGCTAGTCATCAACGCCATTAACATTGGCTTGCTCTACAGCAGCAGCCGTCAGGATCTCAATATGCGATCGGCGTTTCTACACGTAGTTGCCGATGCTGCCAGCTCCGTCAGCATTGTTTTCGCCAGTTTGATGATCTATTTTTGGCACTGGATGTGGGTGGATGCTGCCGCTAGCTTGCTGATCGCCTGTCTGACCTGTCTGAGCGCCATCCCGTTGATTAGAGAAAGTTTAGAGGTGTTTTTAGAATTCTCACCGCGATCGCTCCAGCCCGAAGCGATCAGATCCAGCTTGCAGGACTTTGATGCAGTAGAAGGGGTTGAAAAGCTCTACATCTGGAGCATTGCGCCCAATCAGGTCAAGCTTTGTGCCGATATCAGAGTTTCTGCTCTCAGTTCAGACGAGCGCGATCAGTTGATCGGCATATTGCAGACTCATTTAAGTCAGGTATTTGGCGTTGAGGAAGCAATGCTGCAAATTCTAGAAAAGCCTTCTGGCGATCGCCCTTTGCATCCGCTACTTCATCGAAGCTTAACATCCTATGTTTTTGAGAACACACAGGGTTCCTAAACTTCGGTGATACGGTCATGAACGTATGAAAGTATGTACAAGCTTCTCGTAGGCTATTGGGTGTCATTGTTGAGTCTTCAAACTACCAAGTCTGCAACTGTCAAGTCTATATGTATTTTATTTGTTCCCTCGATCGCCTTGGGGTTTTCATCGCATTAGCCTCCGTTTTGCCAAAATTCAATCAGTCTAAAGTTAGTCTTTCGATCGCTTCCAATCAGTGTGAGGGGCGGTCAGCAGTATGAGCATAAAACCCGGTAGGGGCAAGAAAGCAGGTCGCTGGATTCAGCTTATTTTAGCGGGTCTTTTGACCGCTACGTTCAGCGCTATGGGCAGTGGAATTGCCCACGCTCAAGAACTAAACTACGTCATTGATTCCTCTAGTGATCGAAGCTATGCCGCTGTGATTGAACGGGCGGAGGCAATGGCAAGCAACTCGATCACCCAGGCATTTGCAGAGAATCCCAGCATCACAGAAATTGCTGTGAAGGTGACGGGCGATCGCAACGGCAGTTTGTCACCTCTGCTGTTCATCAAAGTTTCCCGAGTCGATTGGCAAAATCGACCCAACGTTCAGGTCTGGGCACAGTATCTTGGCGATGCCTCGGTACTGCTGGGATATAGAGGCGGCACGTCATCAACAACGATCGCCACTTCTAGTTCCATTTATGCTCCGGTCGTTCCTAGCGGAGCTGTTAACCCTAACAGTGAGCCAAATTTCTATAATTAGTTCTCCGAACTGGTTTTGAACGGGAAGTTTCAGGGTGCAGGTTTGAGTCAGGCTTAGGTGCAGGTATAGATATCAAGATCGGGTACAAATCTGGGTGCAAACTATCTCTTCACCGACCTTTAGGAGTATGGGTTCATGGATTTTTTAGCGAATAAATTTCTACGTCAGTTGGTCTGTTTCTTAATGGGTTTTCTGGGAGTAGCGCTGTTCTCATTTACACTTAACCAGCCGTTTAATCAGCGTACAGCAGCGGTTGCTTTCTCCACAGTTCAGCCATCAGGGCATCAGTCTCAAGAAGTCTCCTTGTGGAGAAATCCTTCCCATCAGGAATTGAATTTCTACCAGTAAACCATTCAGATTCCTCTAGAGGTACATATTCATGGTTCAGATTATTAGAAGCTGGCAACGTCAGCTCTCTTTAGCTTTAGCGTGCGTATTTTGCGCTGTTGTCCTAGATTTGGGTGCCCTAACTCAAGCCGCAGTTGCCGCAACCTACGGTAACGGAGTCAACGTCATTCTAATGATTGGCGACGGTATGGGCTGGCAAATGGCGCGTTCTGCGGCGATCGCTAATGGCGCTTCCTACACCAGCGGTAAAGGCAAAGGCTTGAGCATGCAAAAGCTGGCGGGCTACACGTTTGCCACGACCTACGGCACGACCGTCTTTGCTGCCACAACAGGCAGGTTTGGCACAGGCAACTCGGCGCTTGATGCCACCTCTCCGTTGTGCAAGTCAACTGCCAACCCGACCGGGTTAGAATGTGCTGTGACGGGCGTAGCTCCTCTGCGTGCAGGTTTTGAATTTAAGCCTCTGCCGTTTAACCCTGGCACCCGCGCCGACGGAACTGGGGGCGCAACAGATCCTACCCTGGGCAACTTGGTTGGCTATGATCCTAGTCGCGGTGGACCTAATCCCTGGACACCTGCTGACCCCAGCAAATCCCCTGAGCCTCCGTACATCACCTACAGCTATCCTGACTCGGCGAATACGGCTTCTAACCTCTACACCGGAGTAAAGAGCTTTAACAACGCCATCTCAGTTGATGTGTTTGAAAAGGTAGAAAATGAAACTATCTTGCAAACAGCAGCTAAACTTGGCAAGTCAACGGGTGTTGTCACTTCAGTTCCCATCAGTCACGCAACTCCTGGAGCCGCTGTCTCATCGGTGAACCGTCGTGCTAAGTATGACAATGACTTTCCTAACCTAGACAACATCCTGCAAGAAGCGATCCGTCTAGATCAAGGATTTCTGCCGACTGTGCTGCTGGGCGGCGGTCATCCGCTAGACCACGATAACAGCGTCAACGATCCTAGCAAGGCTGGATACAAAGCCCCTGGCACCTGCACCTACACCTACATCAAAGCCTCGACCTATAAGGAATTGACAGGTAAGACAGCGCTGACCGATGCCGAGGCGTGCAGTACAGCCGCAGGTTCCAATGTCAGCAACCGTTACGGCTACAACTTCGTAGAGCGTCAGCCCAATGCTGGAACTAAGCTTCTGCAAGCCTCAGCCGCAGTTGACCCTAACAAAGGTGAAAGGCTTCTGGGTCTGTTTGGGGCACGGGGTCAGGCAGGCAATATCCCTGTTAGCACCGAAAATGGCGACTACAGCAGCACCGGATTGGCAAGCTTTGCTCGGAGCAACTCTCTGTATGCCACTCCTTATGCGGCTGGACGTTTGCCCGTAGACGATTTCGATCGCCCTCTGCAACCCGGCGAAACGGATGCTAGCTTTGTGCAGCACGAGCGGAACGAAAACCCCACTCTAGCTCAAATGACTCAGTCGGCTCTGAATGTTTTGGGCAAGGACAAAGACGGATTCTGGCTGATGGTGGAAGGCGGCGATGTGGATTGGGCAGCTCACGACAACAATCTGGATACCCTAATTGGCACCGTGCGCGACTTCGACAAGTCGGTTCAAACTGTGATTAGCTGGATCAACAAAAACGGCGGCTGGCGGAAGAACGTGCTGATCGTCACCGCTGACCATGATCACTATCTGACGCTCTATCCCAACTACCGCGACTTGCTGTTTTCAAAAGGCGCTCAGGCTCTCACCTATGGCAATGGGCTAGTGGCATCTGAGGCAGGACATAGCTGGGGACCTTCATCTGTAGACAAGTACGGCTGGGGTAGCCACTCGAACCGCATGGTTCCCGTTTACTACCAGGGTCGCGCTTTTGACCTGAGTCCTTACATTGGACAGGGCTTTAAATCCTATGGGTTTGACGTTCCGGGCGTTCCCAATGCGATCGATCAGGTTCACATCTATGAGGCAATGCTAACGGCTTTGTCAGAACCCTCGAGCTAAAGAATGTAAGAAAGAGCGATCCTCTTCAAGCTAAGGAAACGGGCAACAGAGAGTCTGTTGCCCGTTTTTTATGACTCAGATCTACCTCAATTAGGCTTACAACGCGATTACAGCTTTCCCGATCGCCCTCACTCTAAATCCCTTTCCCAGAGCGGGAGAGAGACTTTGAGGAACTCTCGCTCCCCTTCTTCTGCCTTGGGAGAAGGGGCAGAGGATGAGGGCTGATTTTAGCTATACATCAGGCTTTACACAAAGTAGTTGCTCACCGTCAGAGTTCCGGCTGTGGCATCTCCAGCATTAAAGCCAATCCCAGTTACATTCACGAGCAGATCGCGGTTAGCGGAAAATCCAGCCTGACCATCGTTCACCGAAAGGTAGGTTTGTCCTTTGGAGGTAAAGAAAACGGCTTCATTGGCTCTTAGCGCCTGCTTGCCGCCTGTCTGCTGATCTTTGTCGGCATAGGCAGCCTTGACTGCACTGGTAAGCGTACTGCCTTCCTGACCCGCATTGAACAGGCGACGCGGCAGGTTGATAGTGGAGGATTTATTGTCAAAGTCTAGCTGGAAGCGATCGCCCTCGCTCACTTTGAATCCCGACACCCGGTCAGATGCCCCAATCAGAGAGTTAGCAAAGGCAGCTTGCTTAGATTTTCCGGCATAAACGTATAGGTCGGCTCCGAGTCCACCCTTCAGCACATCGGCTCCGGCTCCTCCATCAAGTAGGTCATTTCCCCCAAACCCTAAGAGGGTGTCATTGCCACCCAAACCTAGAATGCGATCGTTGGTGACAGTACCTCGTGAGGTTCCCCCGGCATTGTTACCCCTGATCGTTTTGAAGGGTTCATTAATGGTCAAAACTGCGGCATCTTGAGCTGCCAGAACCGCCCCATTCGTAGGACTGCTGAGGGATAGATTCAGCGTTTCGTTGACCTCTGTTAGAGTATCTTTGGTGATATTGAGGGTTGCCGTGGCAGCGGTTTGTCCGTCGGCAAAGGTGACGCTGGCAGGAAGTCCGCTGTAGTCAGCGGTGGTAGCAGTGCCGC
>CASBQM010000544.1 GCA_949127645.1 Synechococcales cyanobacterium PMM_0036 | reverse complement strand
GCACCACTCTGGTTTAACTCGCCTGAGCTAGTGCCGCCCTACTCTGGTACTGCCAACGCCCTCTCAGGAAGGTGTCTAGTACCGCCTTTGCCCCACTTTCGCTCAACTGCAAGCGGTCTATGAGACCCCGGATTTGCTGGCTGTCCTCCTCCGGGCTGTGAGACTTCTGATGCCAGCCCAAATCCCGCTGCTCTGGGGGATTGCCCTCACTTCGGCCTGCTGCATGTACCAGTCCTGCCGCCAGTCGCACGTTAGTCTGAATTTGGGCTGGGTCTATCGTACCATTGAATGTACGGAATTCCACCCGGCTTTTCTGCGCTACCTCGGTATTAACGTGCTGCATATTCAGGCTCATATAATGTGCCCAGGGTACTCTATCGTGTGCCATTTCATTCACACGCATTGCCCTTAACACCGTACTGAGGGCCGGGGCAGGTTTGCTTAGAAACTGCTGTACCCTCGGTGCTATCGGTTGAGCATAATGGTATTCAGGCTGGTCAGTCCTGAGTAATCCCCGGTGATGCTCTTGATCAGGGGCACTCATTCGGTACAACAAATCCTCGTGAGCGGCTACTTCCAGAGCCAGGTTGCGGTATTTGCTGCCCTGGTTATCGTAGCTGGCGGTGCTGATGTGGACGTGCTGCCCGGTATTCTGGTCACAACGCCCACCCAACTCCTTGATAGTGTCTGAGACTAACTTGAGTTGCTGCCAGTGTTCGGGAGTATCCTGAAGTATTGGGGCTACCACTTCTCCCCCAAAGGAACGCCCGTTCCTGATTTCGGTTACACTACCATCCCGCTCAACCTTCCATTTACCTTCACACTGAGAACAGGCATGGTGGTAAGGCATCATCTGGGGATGCCCGGCCAGTCCCAAATCGTAAAGTTTACGGGCTACTGCATCGGTATTCGCTTCCTTGAACTCAAGTTCTACCCCGAATCTGGTAGCGGCATCTCCCAACACTCTTTCGGTTTCGTAGGGTGGCCCACTGCCGGCAGTGCGAGCCGCCTTCAGTTCCGCTACCCAACTATCATAAGTAGCCTGACCTTCCGCCCCGGAGAGTTTAGGGGCTAGTGCAGCCTCCTGTCCAGGACGGGCAGCTTCCAGTACCTGTGCCTCTTGCGCTACCCGTAGTTGTGCCTGTTCCTCAGCCGTCAGGTTCTGGCGGACTTCGTTAGCGACCCTAGCCCAGCGTCGTCTTATAACTCCAGGGGCTGGTGCGGTTTGAGGTGGAGTTGGGGTAGAAACGGGTGCGGCTGCCGCAGCCTGTTCTGCCGCGAGTGCTGACCGACCTGCTAGAAGTTGCCGGGCCAATTCCGAAACGTTGACGGCATCCGGGCGGCCTCGGTTATGGATTATATCCAGACTACCACCCCGGATATTTGAGTCTGACAACCAGTCCAGGTAACTGCGTCCTTCATCGCTTTCCAGCAAGTCCCCCATTGTTTGCCCCCGATGTCTGCCAAACCGCAACACTTCTTCTGCCGGGCACTGGTGTTCTTCTTCCACTCTTACGAACTGACCACAGTTAGGGCAACGGTTTTGTGACGTAGAGGCAGATGGTGTTGGTGGCAAATACGGGTTGGCCGTTTGACTGGATACGGCTGGCAAATGCTCAGGTTCATCTCGCGGGATAAAAGCATTAGCAACCTGGGCTGGGGGTGTAGTCTGAGTTTGAGCCGGTTCAGGGGGTGTAGCCGGTTGTGCTGTCCGAGGGTAATCCTCGATTAGTCGGCTCAGAGCGTACAAAGTACGTTTGTCCTGCGGCATTTCATCCAGAAGATGTCCAAATTCATCCCTGAGCCTATCCATAATACCGGGAGGTGGTATCCAGCGGGCCGCTTCCTCACTATTAGCATAGTTGGCTGCCTGTTCCGCTACCTGCGTACTCCTTCTGATGGCTTCATCTTCGTCATCTCCGTACTGCCTTCTTGCCAATGCTCTGTAGGCACGGTTTAGCCGTAAGCTAGAAGAATTTGCGGTGTTTCTGATGTTCTGCCAGGCGTGAAAGGTAGGACCATCCGGCACAAAATCTGACGGTAACAACGTCATGCGCTGGAGTATCCGTTCCCTTTGGCCTGCTGGTATCCAGGAGTCACTCCCTCCTTCGAGCGCACTTCTGGTTACGTAACGCCAGTCGGCCAGTTGGTCCTGGGTGGGTGGAAATGCGCCCCGTTCCCGCCCTTCCCGCATCAAACGGTGAAACAGGTGCAGGGTTTGTACATCCGATAGCCCAGAAGTGGCACGGGCGTAACTGGTCATGGCACTGCTGCCCTGATTGCTCCTACAAGACATATTTGGTTCTCCAGTTAAGGGGGTTTGTTGTTATTCTGCTTCGGGATTGTGCAATTGAGCGTGGGCGGCACGGTACAGCCGCTCTAAGGATTCCTGTCCAAGACCGGGGGCTGAGTTCACTTCCAACACCATCAGTCGTCCAGTAATGGTATCTTCCACCAGGTCAACCCCACCAAAGTCCAAGCCTACCCGGTCCATCGCGGTCTGGCTGGCTTCCAGTTGCCTTTGCCCAATTGTTGGTAGCGGTTGATATTCAAAGTTGTCAGGGCGAAGTTGACCGGGTTCTACCCCCTGTGGTACACGTTTGTACAGGGCGATCACCTCGCCACCCAGCACCAGGGCGCGATATTCGCTGCGCTCTTGTAAATATTCCTGATAATAGTCATAACCCGAAACCGCACTGGCACTCAGGTTGCCCAACGGACGGTCTGCCGGGCCACCGGGAGGGTTTTGCAAGATAGCCTTACCACTCCCACTCTGCCCGGTGCGCCCCTTACCCGCGAATACTGTACCAAACCGTGCCACTGCCTCGGCTGGTCTGGTAGTGCTGGCCGGGGCCAACTCCCCTAACCGTTCCAGGCTGGAAAGCTTATCCCGTGCTACCCTCACTGCCTCTGCCGAATTGATAACCGCATATTGCTCGGTCTCCGCCCATTCGTAATCGCCCCAGTTCAAAACTAATGCTCCGGCAGGGATGGGAGTATTGGCATCAGCCACAATTACAGGTAAACCACTTTGCGCCACGCTCCGCCTTAGCCCTTCTCCCTGCCCTTCTCTCACCCGGAAGTAGAGCGGTTCGGCCTGTTCTGGAGATGGTGGAGGATAACTGGGCAAGGCGAACTGGGGTTCAAGTTCAGGACGGTTCCACACCAGACCCTGCCCGCTCGCCTGTGGTATGTCAGGACGGGAAGATAGCCACTGGTTCAGGGCATAGTCGGCGGAGATTCCCTCCCCGTTTTCATCAGGATCAGCCCCGATTGGGTAGCCCACTAACTGACGTTCCCGTTGCATCTGGTTGAGTTGCAGCCGTCGTTTCTGGTATTCCCTCGTTCCCTCGGCTAACTGCTGGTAAGACCACTCCACTTGAGCCGCATTTCCACCTCTCATCGCCAGGAGATAATTGTATTGCCCATTCAGTCGGTCAGCCTGAAACCGCAACCGCCGACGCTGGTAATCGTAAAGCTGGTCAGCCTGGTAGGGAGTTAAGTTTTGAATACCGTTCGTGCGCCAACTCTCATTCAGTTGATTGAAGCTGGCTACTTCTCCTTGCCGGGTACTGAGCGGCAAGGTCATATCACTAAACTCATAGCCTGAACCGGGGGCATTCAAGCTATCGGGGTCAGTCTGGGGCATTACCTGATATAACTCACTCCACACGCTGGCAGGGTCTGGGGGCGGTAGTTGGGCTGGTTGCTCAAGAATTGCAGGGACTGAGGCAACTTGTGTCGG
>CASBQM010000543.1 GCA_949127645.1 Synechococcales cyanobacterium PMM_0036 | reverse complement strand
GGCTTCTCGAAAAGGTGCCCAGTAGACCACTTGATCGCTAGGCAAAGTTGATCTTTCAGTTCGACTAAATGGCAGAGCGATCGGCAGTCTTGCTTCAGCCTTAACAGAGAATTGCGGCAGCATCCCTAGCAGCGGCAAACCCGACTGGCGACGTAAATCCTCTGCATCGTGAATCACGTCATCAGAAGCTTCTCTCAGAAAAGCTGCAACTCCCCCCAGCATTAAACCAACTACAGCCCCGAGCAGCAGATTTCGAGCCAAGCTTGGTCCTGTCTTTAAGCCTAACTGAGGTTCCTCTACAACTTGCCAGTCAAACCCTCCTTTGGCGATCGCCAGTCCCAATTCTTGGCGTGCTGCCAAGAGCTGCTTCAAGGTATCTCGATTCAGCTCAATTTCTGGCTGTAGCCGACCATACTCAGCTAGCAATTCAGGAAAGCGCTGCAATTCTGCCCGCAACTGCTGCTCGGAATTGACCAGGCTGGCATCTCGCGCTTCTAGCGCGCGTAAGTTAACTTCTGCATCGACTAAATTATTAATTAGAGTTAAGTCAAGCTGACCAAGCTGGATCGCTGTCCCATCCCCACTTTCTCCCACTACCTGATTCACTTCATCTTGAAGTAATCCCACCTGCTCCTGACGCTTGTCTAGCAACACCTGGACTTCTGCGGTGTTGTCATTGAACAACAGGCGCTGCTGTACCAGCTCTAGCTCCGTCTTTTGGATCTCATCCAGCAGCGTCTGGTAGCGCGGTGATTGATTTAACCGAGCTGCAATGACGGCTTCTTCAGGAGCCAGCCCTACCTGTGCCTGCAAGCTAGCAAATCGATCCTGAAGTTCCTCAACTTGAGCACTATTGGTTCGGAGTTCATCTTGAATTCGGCTTAACGCTTCTGCTTGTGCCTGTGCCTGTACCTGTGGATCAATAACCTCTTGGTCAGTCCGAAACTGTTCTAAAGAGTCTTCAGACTGTTTCACTTTATTTTCAATTTGCGGTAGCTGTTGATCAATAAAAGCCAGCCCTTTTGCCAATCGAGTCTTTTGCTGCTCCAGGTTGTAGTCTTGGTAAACCTTCTGCATTGTTTCTAGTACAGATCTTGTCTTTATGGGGTCGTTATCTGTATAAGTTACTTGAAAAATTTTGGTTGCACTCTTTTCTTTCACACCAGTAAATGTAACCTGAGCCACACTCAAAGAGCTTTTAAATTCTGCTAAGCTACCTGAATCTTCTGGATCAATCTCTGGATATTTCCCATGCAGAGATATCATAGCTTTCCGCAATAGTCCAGAACTTGTCATTAGGCTAATCTGAGTGCCGCTATCAATTTGAATATTGGAATCAGCAAACTGATCATTCAGATTTGGCCCTTGCCCCTGCCCTTGCTTTCCCTGATAAATGGGTTCTACGAGGAGCTGTAACGAACTCACATAAGTTGGCTGCTGTAACTTTGTCATCACAAAGGCAATCCCCACAGCCGCACCTAGCGCACCTAACATCCACAATCGACGGCGCAAGAGAACAGCAAATAGCTGTCCATATCCTGGTTCGTTTTCAGTCATGAGTTTAAGGTTGCTATCAGTCACGTCTGCAATCTCGCAATTTGCTCAGCTTAGTTGGATTCAATTGGAACCCAGCATTACATTTAACCTATTCCACAGAACTGACTCATAATCCGCTCGACTTTACTGAAAAACACAGGTTCTGAAAATTGGTTCATCGCATGATCACAAATCTGTTGATAGTTCCATGCAGTGGTCTGCGCTTCTAGCACAGCAGATTGGATGGACTCTGGGGTTTGTCGCTTAAATAAAAGACCCGTTTTTCCATGCTGCTGAGTATCCAATACGCCACCCGCACCATAGGCAATCACAGGCGTGCCGCTGGCATTAGCTTCCACAGGAACCAGCCCATAGTCTTCCAGTGCCGCAACAATGACCGATCGCGCCTTTGACATCAAATTGCATCGCTCAGCATCGCTAATATGCCCCACAAACTGGATATTGGGCAACGCCTGAGCCTGCAACCGCTCTCGCTCAGGCCCATCTCCCGTAATGATCAACGGCAGACCTAACCAGTTAAAAGCTTCGACAATTACATCAACTCGCTTGTAGCGCAATAGCCGTGCCGAGGCAAGGTAAAAGTCGCTCTTATCTGCCGAAAAAGTAAACTTCTTACTGTCGATCGGATAATTGACGACGATCGCCCGTTTGCCGTATATCTTCCGAATACGACGCGCCACAACGGTGGAGTTGGCAATATAGAGATCAGGTCCCTGAGAATATTTCAGGTCTGCCCTACGCATCACCCGAAAGATCTGCTCAATAACAGGATAAAAGTGTCGGTAGTCGCCATACTCTTTGAGATAAGTTTCGGTATCCCACAAAAAACGAGTGACATTGTGGCAAAAACAGATATGTTTTGCATCGGGTCGCTTGCGTACAGATTTAGCAAAACTGGTGCTGCTGCTAATGATTAAGTCGTAGTCCTGCAAATCTAGCGCCCGGAAAGCTGGATAATATAAAGGAGCCATTAATCGAAAATGTTGAGCTGCTCCCGGAATTTTCTGCAAAAACGTTGTGCGAACGAGGCGCTCTCCCATTTCAATGGTGCGATCGGCATCATACAGAGAGGTGAAAATATCCGCGTTTGGATATTGCTGGCACAAAAGCTCGAAGACCCGCTCCGCTCCGCCTCTCTGAGTCAGATAATCATGAACTAAGGCAATCTTCATAAGTTTGCGGCTCTAACTACACGACTGAATCTAATGCTTTTGCAAAAGGATGAAAAAGCATCGGTAGCTACCCCAAAACTTCTGCACTATATTCAGCACTTCCACAACTGCTTTGACAATCTAAGAACGATCTGTGGCAGCCTATAGTTGCAATGACACTAATTGCCTTGATGCATCTGTAATACAAACATCAGTAAATTCTCAGATCTGCTGCTGGTCTATAAAGCTATTCATGCTCCTTTAGAGGAATCACGTAGATTTATATGAAGATTGAATAAATAGTTATAAGGTCAATCCAGAATCAAGGCTGCATTATCTGAACAGCTTCCTCTTCGTCACAAATCTTTAAAGCCTGCAAAGTTCAACCTAGACACACACTTTGAAGACACGTGTAAATCTTTCGTAAGAAACGGTGGCAGCTACGCTATCTTCCCTTGCATCTTCAAGCATTCCATGACAGTGTATGTACTGATGACTCTAGATAAAAGCTTATATCTTGTGGTTTTTCTTGAGGGTTGCTTTGGGGTTGTCTACCTCTTCGCCCCATCGATGCAACTTACCGAAGTGATCCTTAAGTTATTACGTCACTTTCCGGATAGTCATCGGCTGAAGGCGGCTAATACAGAACTCGGTTCCTATAAGTACGCGCATCTACTATTGCCCTGTTTGCAGAATTTAACAGGCATCTACCCGACGCAGTGATTTACGCACTTTAGCATTTGCTTCGCCGCTTTAAGAGGTTCTTCTCAACTAAGCTGCGATCGAGAACTAAAAAAGAATTCTCCTTTTACGGACGATCGGCTCAAAGCTATCGCAAAACAGCGATCGCTGAGTTCAAGCTTTTTCTCAAAAGCTTTTGAGGAAAGTTTCTTAAGAGAGCTATTGTAATCATCCTGCAATGCACAGGTGATTTATCCGGAACACTCTAAATTTTTCTGAAGGGTCTGCTAACTACCGGGGAAGCTTTAAAGCTTTTGCTTGCATTTCAGACGCTGGCATTTCGGACACATGTACACCTTCTTCAATAGGTAAGCCTTACAAAAATATGTTAGAGGCATTTCCCCCTATCCAAAATGTAATTGGATTTCCTGTCACCGCCCTGCCCTTTGATGCTCAGATCAGTCTAATGATGAAATGGGCTAGCGCCCGTCTCAGTAAATACGTCTGCGTTGCCAATGTGCATATGCTGATGGAAGCACATACTGATCCAACATTTGCTTCTGTATTAGAAGCAGCCGATATGGTGACTCCCGACGGTATGCCACTCGTTTGGCTGATGAAGCTCGTGGGTGTGCCGCATCAGGATCGAGTCGCTGGAATGGATATTTTCTTAGCCTTATGTAAACAGGCTTCTGCTGAAGGTATCAGCGTGTTTTTTCTAGGCTCCAAGCCAGATATTTTAGAGCGAATGCAGAAGAATCTCTGTGAAGAATTTCCTGATCTTCAGGTTGCTGATATGCAGTCTTTGCCCTTTCGACCCCTAACTTCAGAAGAAGATGAGGCAATGGTGCAAAAGATCAATGAGAGCGGTGCCAGACTGGTGCTAGTGTCGTTAGGCTGTCCTAAGCAAGAAATATGGATGAGTCAGCATCAGGGAAAAGTTGAGGCAGTCATGCTGGGCTTAGGGGGGGTGTTTCCGGTCTATGCTGGCATTCACAAATGGGCACCTAATTGGGTTAGAAGAGCAGGTTTAGAATGGCTCTACCGATTGCTTCAAGAACCCCGTAGACTATGGCGGCGTTACTTTGCAACCATACCTCCTTTTCTCTATTTAGCGAGTAAGCAAGTGTTAGCTAACTGGATGAGATCTCTCCGAAAAGTGAGATCGGATTATTCGCGCTACCTATGAATGACTGAGCTACGGTAAGTAATAGCTTTTGTTAATCAATTCTATGATTAGTTCTCCGTTCGCTCTGCTAAGAATTGGCGATTAAAGATTGCTGGTTTTTAGAAGGGTTGACTTTGGGCGATCGCCACAAATATCTCGCTACTCTCGCGCATTGTCTACCTAATAAGTCTTTCCAATAAGCCTATCAGCACTTCAAGTATTAATGAATTAGTTGACATTGCCATTACTGCTGTTTCACTTTTAAAAATCCTAGTTTTCAAGGATTCTACTAATAGAGGCTGATTGACCAAAAAGCTCAAACCGCCCTCACTGTTAGACGTGAGCTTTTGACCTAAGCGCTTTTTGTAAAAAATTGCTCTCAATTTCACTAGAAAAATATGAATATCTTAGTAGCGTTACGCGATAGCTGTAGCTGGTGGTCTAAACGTATTTCTTCATTACCTGCTAAGACCATTTGGAATATTTCAAAGTTACCTATTATTGAAAAAAACATCCTTTATCCGCGCTATCAAAAGTATATAAAGCAGCATGAAAACCAGATCTCTACGCTCAGCTCAGCAGATATGGCGATCGTTGAGAGAATAAGACAAACGGGTGTTTATGTTTCGTCCTTAGCAGCACTCAATATTCCTCATACCGAAAAGTTTTTAGCGGCAGCCCAAGCCGTTTCGCAGGAGCTAGCTGAGCGCGCAGCTTCACCAGAGCATGGCAGCAAGCATGAAGTCTTAGCAAATGCGGCTCAGCTCTTGCAGCATGAAGAAATATTTCGGTGGGGCTTAAGTGAAAAGATTTTAAGCATCGTTGAGAATTATCTACAGCTTCCAGTAGGTTACGATGGACTGCTATTTGTGCGTAGCCATGCAGATGGTAAAGAGACAGGAGTAAGAACCTGGCATAAAGATCGAGAAGATCGACGAATGCTTAAAGTCTGCGTTTATTTAAACAATGTACAAACAGAGGGCGGTCCCTTTGAATGCTTGCAACCAACGGCTAATTCGCCTGTCTATAGCCTGTTTCAACATCAATACAAATTACTTTCTGACAAAGAGCTAAAAGCGCTATTGTCTGGTGCAAAAAATGACTGCATTAGAACATTAGTTGGCAGTGCTGGCACCGTTATTTTTGTTGATACTGCCCTGTATTATCATCGTGGAAAACCGCCCACTCACCATAACAGAACTGCTATTTTTTTCAGCTACTTTAGCCGCCGCCCTCGCAATCCCTATTTCTGTCGGCGATCGCACCTCTCGCGCTCAGATCTCGACTACCTAACTCAAAATGCTTCTGCTCAGGAACGAGATTGTGTCTATTGGTTTGATCAGTTGCCTTGGTTGGCAAAGCAGATGCCTAAAAGCCAAAACTAGCCTATAAGAATATCCTTCTCGCTATCTACCTGTCCACAGATTTATCTCAACGGATTTCTCTCAATTGGGGTAAAGTTGGGATAAATGAGCCGATCATCACCATGCCTGCCGAAGTTTTTTTAATTAAGCATCCGTTAATACAACACAAGCTGACTATTATGCGTTTGGTAGAAACCAATACGCAGGATTTCCGCCGATTGCTGAAGGAAATTTCAATGCTGTTGGCTTATGAAGTGACGCGAGATTTGCCTCTGAAATACGAGTCAATTCAAACGCCGCTTGCCGAGATGAACGCGCCCATGCTTGCCGCCGATAAAAAGATGGTGATTGTCTCAATTTTGCGGGCGGGGCAAGGCTTACTAGACGGCATGATTGAGCTGATTCCGACTGCAAAAGTGGGGCATATCGGGCTGTATCGTGAGCCAACTACACTGATGGCGATCGAATACTACTTCAAATTGCCGCCCGACGTAGAGCAGCGCGATATGCTGGTGGTCGATCCCATGCTGGCAACCGGAAACTCGGCAGTTGCCGCAGTCGATCGCCTCAAGGAAGCCAATCCGGCATCTATCAAGTTTGTCTGTTTGCTGGCTGCCCCCGAAGGCATTGAGCATTTTCATGAGCAGCACCCGGATATACCCATTTTTACGGCAGCGATCGACGCAGGTCTAGATAGTCATGGCTACATCATTCCGGGTTTAGGCGATGCGGGCGATCGGCTCTATGGAACTAAGTAATCTCTCTTTTGTTACTTTGGCAAGAATTAATTAAGCTAGAGTGGTAGAGTTCTAGCTGCTGTGATGAAAGAATTACGACTGCCTATTGCCACCGTCAGGTTTATCGATGGCTATGGCGATCGCTACCGAAGTGGGCGTTGCTGAATAGAGGGATGAATCAGGTAGGAACGGGCACATCTCCAAATTTGAGGTAGTGTAGTAGCAATCGAATTGAGTGCCTCAGCATTTCCTCGGACTTGGAATAGCATAAGGTTTTGCGATGCAGTCTTGCCAAATAGTGTCGTAATCTTGTATTCTCTCCTTCTACGCGAGTCCTATACGTTTTGCTCACAATCTGGTCTCCTGCTGGAATAAATCCTGGATATACGCTCCAGCCATCGGTGACATAGAAGTAACACTTCCAAGCGCCCACGATCGCCCACAAAGGCTTAAATGTCTCCCCACTATGGTCACCTAGCACCCAGCCCAGAATCCCCGCCGTGAGGTGGTTGACCGCTGTCCATAGCCAGATTTTGTTTTTTTTTGAGCCGACAAACGTTTCCAACTCATCGAGTTCACCAACTTGGGGAGTAGTCTCTGGAACATAGGCATCGGGTAGGTGCTGCCCCACTTGCTTGAGCCAGCAAATCACGGGGGTGTGATGCACCCCTTTGACCCGTTCAATCCCTCGAAATCCCATGCTATTCACGTACATCTTCAGGCACTCCCGTTTCACCGCATCGCTGTAGTCTTTTGGCGGGTCGTAGCGATCGATAAACTGGCGAGAGCACTCGACACAAATGTGATGCGTGTTTACCGCGTCGTAATCCATTTTTACGGATAGGAGTGGAGTCACAGTCCGGGCACTGCATCAGATTTAACCTCAATTCATCCCTCTATTATGCAACGCCCCGAAGTGTGTTTGGAGATGTGAGGAACTTCGAGAGTTTTAAGCAATAGCATATCGGCATCCTGAGTGAGTTGCCTCGCAAAACATTGCCTGAAATTGCACTCGTTAGTGGGACTTAAAGATGGACAAAGCTTGCACCACTTTTTGCGGGATGGGACGTGGCAAGTGGAACAAGTGCGAGGACGACGATTAGAGGCAACCCGACAACAGATGGGCAAGCGGGCAATGACGTTGTGCATTGATGAGACCGGAGATGCCAAAAAAGGCACAAGCACCGACTATGTTGCCAAGCAATACATCGGCAACCTGGGACAAACGAGCAACGGCATCGTCTCAGTCAACGCCTATGGAGTAGTTGTAGAGCTTCGCTCCGCCAAAGGCGTAGGGATCACCTATCCGTTGCTGTTCAAAGTCTTCAAACCTCGGTCTCGACTCAAGGCAGGCGATGAGTACAAAACCAAACCGCAACTAGCGGTGGAAATCATCGAGGAGCTAAAAGCGCTGGGATTCAACATTGCC
>CASBQM010000542.1 GCA_949127645.1 Synechococcales cyanobacterium PMM_0036 | reverse complement strand
TGCTGCGAGTCCGGCAGATTGCTTGCCCGGTGCTGCAATACCATCGCCCGTTGATAGACTGCCTTAAGCTGCGGGGACTGTGCCATGTTGAATCCTGATTGCTTGTCTGGCGACTGGAGGTAAGATAGCTCACAATACAAGTCGATCTGGCTCAATTTGCGTTAGCTCGGCAACATTCTGAGGGTCAGTGCTGAATGCAAGTATGGTTGCCCTCATCCCCAACCCTTCTCCATAGGGAGAAGGGAGCTAGATTCCTTATTCCCTCTCCATCTGGGAGAGGGCTAGGGTGTAGCTTGATTCCCGAAGGGTGGGCGGATTTGACTGTTCATACTTCTATTCAGCAACGCCCATTTTGACTCGCAATGCGACCCTGACCACAGAGCTTTTTCACGCAATCTAGAAGTTTTTTGTTATCGATCGGCTTACGGAACAGGCAGTCTGCACCCATGGTCAGCGCTTCGTTTTGGCTAATGTCTCCGTAACCCGTCAGCAGCACGATAGGCAGTGTAGACAGCTTTAGATTGTTGCGAATGCGATCGATCACTTCGTAGCCCACCATGTCGGGCATCATCACGTCTAGCAAGATGACATCAGGACAGCAAGCCTTGATTTGACGAACAGCCGCCCAACCTCCTAACGCAGTTTCTACAGTGTAACCTTCGGTTTTAAGGAGGGTTTGTAGAAACACGGCATTATCGTCAATGTCATCAACCACAAGGACTCGATACATGAAACCTTCCTTAAAAAACCGGGTGGGTTTCAACTAGTTGATTTTTGTCAATCAGGACTTTGCTCTACTCTACAATTTTGCCTATATTTTTACTAGGTTTCAACCCTGCCCACCAGATTCGCAACAATTGCTACTAGCTGATTCGGGTCAATGGGCTTGGGCAGATGCATTTGAAACCCTGCGTCAATCGCTGTTTGCCGCTCTCGACCGCTGACATAGGCAGTGATAGCTATAGACGGAATGTCTCTCGCCTCTGAGTCTAACGCTCTGACCTGACGAATGAGGGCAAAACCGTCTTCGTCAGGCATTCCAATATCTGCTAAAAGCGCGTCGTATTGATCGGCTGTCCTCAGAGCGGCGATCGCCTGCCGCACGGAAGTCACGGTGGCAACTTCCGCCCCGGCGTTTTCTAGCAGATATTTCATTAGGTTAAGGCTGTCTAGGTCGTCATCGATCGCCAGGAGGCGCAAACCTGCCAGAGAAATTTGCCCCGTATCTGGCTCTGCCCGAGGTGGCTCGGCTGGCATTTCCTCTAGCGGCGATTGCAGGGGCAGCCTGACGATAATGGTAGTGCCTTGCCCAATGCCGGGACTTTCGGCTTGCACTATGCCGCCGTGCAGCTCGACGATATGCCGGACGATCGACAAACCCAATCCCAAACCCTGCTTGGCTTTGGTGGTGCTGGAGTCTCCTTGATAAAAGCGATCGAATACGTTGGGCAGCAGCTCGGCTCGGATGCCCTGCCCGGTATCGCAAATGCGAATCTCTGCCTGAGTCTGCACAGGCTCCACCGTAATTTCTATGCGTCCACCCATGGGCGTGAACTTGATCGCGTTAATTAGGATATTCCACAACACCTGCTGCAAGCGATCGCTATCGCCCATCACGGTTACGGAAGTGAGCTGCGAAACGATTTCGATCGATTTGGCTTCGGCAGAAAGCTGGATAGACTCGATCGCCATCCCCACTACGGGAACCAGATCTAGCAAATGCGAGTTGAGGCGCAGTTTGCCGCTGGTAATTCGGGAGATATCCAGCATATCGTCGATGAGCTGAGATTGCGCCTTGGCATTCCGCTCGATCGTTTCCAGTGCCCGAGCCACGGTTGCCTCGTCTAGCTGACGGGCGCGGAGCAATTGCGCCCAGCCCAGCATCGAATTCAGCGGGTTGCGGAGTTCGTGAGAAAGGTTGGATAAAAACTCATCTTTGGCGCGGTTGGCGGATTCTGCTTGCTGTCGGGCAGATTGCTCCTGGCTCAAAAGCTGCGATCGCTCAGTTTCAAACTGCTTGCGATCGGTAATGTCTTCGATTGCCAACAAAATCCGCTGAGCCTCCCCGTCTTCAATGATCTTGAGCGCGTTTAGCAGCATGGTTTTTTGCCCGATGCGCTCAAAATTTCGCTCGACCTCAAAGTGCTCAAACACCGTGTCATTGGCAAGAATGTCTTCTAGGAGCGATCGCAATCCGGGAATATTCCACTGACCGCTGCCCAGGTCAAAAATTAGCGATTGGGCGGTTTCAGGGGGCGAAACCTGGAAGGTTTCGTAGAAGGCTCGGTTGGCTTTGTTTACCCGGAAATCGGTTTCCAGCACGACCAGCGGCACCTGCACGGTTTCGACGATCGCCTCAGCATAGTTGCGAGATGCTTCGAGGGTGACGGCGCTGCGCTTGAGGGCATCAATATCGAGCAAGACCATCACCACGCCATCGATCTGATTTTCGAGGGTGCGATAGGGGCGGATGCGGAGGTTATACCAATGTCCGCCCTGGGTTTGCACCTCAAACTCTTTGAGGCTGAGGGTTTCCAGCACTTCCGAAATCAATCCCTCTAAGTCGGGAATATTGAAATTGTCTCGAATATCGCTGAGCGGTCGTCCGGCATCGGTGGGAATAAAGTTAAACAACCGCTGCGCCATCGGCGTGAATCGGCGAATGCGGAAGTCTTGAGTTAGCATCAAAATCGGGATATTGATACTTGCCAGCAAGTTAGTCAAATCATTGTTGACCTGCTGTAGTTCACC
>CASBQM010000541.1 GCA_949127645.1 Synechococcales cyanobacterium PMM_0036 | reverse complement strand
TTGCTGCTAACGAACAGGGCTTGCCGAAGTGGGGGAAATAGTAATTCGTCCGCCCCGGCTAACTAAAGCTAAATTTATAAATAAAAGTTGATGATTTGCACATAGCTAAATTAATAACGTCAAGCTGGATATGAAGCCAAATTGAAAAACAAAAAGTTGAAACACGGCTTCCGTCTGCCCCCATTTTGGCAAACCCCATGTTAGGCGTATGTGCTTTTCTACCCATTTTAGTAAGGTGCAAAATACAAAAAAGGTCCTTGCCCGAAAAACAAGAACCTAGAAATAATTTTTGATTTGTCTTATGGATTTACAACCGTATAATGCTCTTGTCTTACAGTACTAAAGTCCAAAGCATTCATCATTGCTTGTCCGTTTGGGTCTTTTTGAAAGATAGGTGTCCAGGCGTCTCCTGCTTCTTTACTAGTCCAACAAATTCTGAAGTGCCAAAAGCCATCGGTATCTTTTCCAAATTCACGACTAATAAAACCCGGCTGTTTGTTTATTCTTCCTTTTCTAATATTGTGTTCTATCGCAATAAATTGTTCATCTGTAACACCTTCTTTCAATTTCATTTTGCCAATCTCCACATACACAATTTTTGCTTTTTTTGATGCACTTTTATTTGTTTGTGCCGTAGCCATTGTTGTAATAGCAAACAGTGCAAATAATACTGTTAAAATTTTAAATTTTTTCATTTGATTTGATTTTTTTAAATTAATTAATTATTTGATTTTGATAAAATTCCATTCTCATAGTTGAGAAGTCCAACATTAAATGTTGTTTTTGTACTGCCTCAAATTGCTTTGAGTTTTCTGTCCATTTTGAACCGTTTTCTTTGCTATCCCATTTTATGGTTACAATCCAAAAACCGTCTTCAAATTTCCCAAGTTCACGACCTAAAAACCCTTTTTGAGTTTTCATCGCTTCCCGAATTCCTTTTTCTGCTTTCAGCATTGAAGCATCGGTAAATTCGGGCTTTATTTTAAATTTTGCTATGCCTACAAATTCCATTTTACTTAAAATTGTTTTGTGAAAAATTCCATTCTTACTGTTGGGAAATCTATCATTGAGCCAAGCACTTTCATCGTTGAGTCTTGTTTTAAAGTGTCAAACCAAGCATCCATATTTTCTTTGGTGTCAAAACGCATATCCATTAACCAACTTCCGTCCTTGTCTATGCTGATTTCTCTGCTGATAAAGCCTTTTTGAGTTTTAATTAAACCTTTTCTAACCGCTTTTTCTGCTTCTATTAACTGCTCGTTTTTAAAGCCTTTGTTGAGTTTAAATTTCGCTATTTCAATATATTCCATTTTGGTATTTACTTTTTTGGTTTGTGCATTGCTAATGATAGTAAAACCAAAAATTGCAATCAATAAAAAAATTAATTTATTCATTGTCCATCTCGTTTTTTAATTACGCCAATTAGCGTTTTAATCAAAAATAGTTCTACAATGATAAACACCAAAGGCATTGCAATCATTGCATCAATTTTGCCGGAAAGTAAAGTTTGAATAATCGTTTGAAGTTCGACCAATGCTCTAATGATAACAACGATAGCTATACTTTCGGGAACCCCTTTAAATGCAACAATCATTAAACCTAAACCAATGGCTAAATTTCTTGCTGCGAATTCGTTACTGGCGTGTTTTAAAATGGTGCTTGTTAAATCCAAGCCTGTTCCGTTATGAAATAAAACCGACATATCAAAATAGCCCATTACTCCAAAAAGGATATTTAATATCGCCAATATTCCCACTGAAATACGAACCCATTTGGGTACAAAATCTATTTTTGATGTCATAGTTTTAAAATTCATTTAGGTTTAACGCTCTACTATTTTGATACCTGTTCAAACATATCGTGTCCATTTTTGCTTTCTTTTGGTAATTCTTGAATGGCATCCCAATGTTCTACAATTTTTCCGTTTTCAATTCTCATCAAGTCGGCAAAGGCAACTTGTTTCCCTCCAAACTCACCTTTGGAATGAACAAACACAAAATTTCCTTCGGCTATTACTCTATAAGTTTTTTCATATTTCATCGTCATACTGTGTTCTTGCATTTGTTTCATTGCATCATTAAAACCATGTAAGCCATCGCCAACATTAGGGTTGTGTTGCAAGTACTTTTCTGTACTTACATATTTCGTAATGTTTTGCCAATTATTACCATAAATACATTCGTCTAAAAATCCTTGCACTACTTTTTTGTTAGCTTGCGTTTTGTCGATATCCGTAATTTTAGTTTCTCCATCTGTCATTGTTCTTCCTGAAACTGTTTTATCAACGTTCGTTTGCATTATATCCCAATGCTCAACAATTTTTCCGTTAATAATTCTAAATATATCAAAAGTGATATAGGTTTTATTATCGCCCCAACCTGTAGATTTATTGTGTTGCACCACTAAATCGCCTTCAGCAATACTTCTAATGATTTCAACTTTTGGCGAAATGTATTGTAGCATTCCTTTCAAAGCGTCTTTGCCATCTCCTGAACCTGGATTATGCTGAACATAAGTATTGGCAATTACTTTGTCAATAGTGGGTGAGTCTTTTTCGTTAAACCCTTTAATAATAAAGGTTTTTGTTAATTCCTTTTTTGCTTGTTCCATTTTTGTTTGTTTTTGCTTTTTAGATTTATTATTCGTTTGTGAAAACCCATAATTAAAAGTTGTGCAGACCACCAAAGCCATTAAAATTATTTTCTTCATTTTATTAATTTTTTGTTTAAGTTTCAATTGTTTCATTGCAGTTCCCCAATCTTCTAAATGATGAACTGACTTCAATTGTCCGTTTTCTACAGAATGAAAATCAATAGACATAATTTTAAAAGATTTTGTGCCGTCTGTTGGT
>CASBQM010000540.1 GCA_949127645.1 Synechococcales cyanobacterium PMM_0036 | reverse complement strand
GCGTTGAGCCTGAGAAGGAGCCAAAATGATAAATTTAATTCCTTCAGCTACCAAAGCCTCTAGGGTAGGATAATCAACCGCCGTTTCTGCTAGCCACATCCCTTCTGGATCTCGCCCAAACCGCGATCGAAAGTCAGCTTTGCCCCAGCGAATTTGCGTGTATTTGTCCCGATCGCTCGCCAGGGGCATAATGATGTGGTTGTAGACTTGAGCGATCGCATTGCCATGACCGCCTAGCCTTGCTGCACTGAGGCGATCGGCTTCGAGAATTCGCTGATAGACCTCCAGATCGTGGCGCTCTAGCCAACTCATCAGCGTTGCGCCAATGTTGAAGCTGAGGTACTCATAGTTGTTGACGATGCCCAACAGCTCTCCTCGACTGTTCATCACTCGCGCAAACGCATTAGGACGGTAGCATTCCTGATGAATTCGCTCATTCCAGTCGTGAAAGGGAGCGGCACTGGGCTGACGCTCGATCGCATTCAGATAAGGATTTTCGCGGGGAGGCTGATAGAAATGCCCATGCACCGTCACATAAATCTCTGCACTGCCCGACTGGTCTGATATAGCGAGTTGAGTACCTCGATCGCTAGTTGGGTTTTCAATCTGGCTTTCGAGCTGAGAAGTTAGGGACTCTAGAGGGTGTGAGGACATACAGTGCGCCGAGATGCGATCGAATTATCCGCACTTTAAACTAATTCACTGCCATGTTTTGACAGCTTACAGTCTGTGCTGAAACTGCAAAATGCCTTGTGGAGTCAGGCATTCAGCAACAGAGAGCTAAATTTACAGGATAGATACTCTTAATTATTTCTTAAACAATGGCTGCTGCCTTTAGTGATCCCCCGCTGATCCCTACCTATAAATCCCTGCTTAGCTCCTCGCTTAGACCTCAAAAAATTAGCTGCCAAAAAATTAGCTGCCAAAAAGAAAGAGTGAGAGCGATCGCTCTCACTCTAATCACCAGACATCTAAAATCACCAGACCTCTGAACTTAGGAAAACGCAACCTTCAGTCCTTGGCTTGGGTCAGAGCCTCTAGCTCTTTCTGAAGTTGAAGGGTGAGATGACGATCGCCTTTTGCTCTAGCGATTGCCATTCGTCGCTGCAAAGATTGCAGCAGTCTCCGGCGGTGCAGTTGGTTCGCCCCACGAGAAGTAGTGGGCGAAGACAGTCTTGTGTGAACGGGAACGGGCTTAATAGGACGGTTGGTCTCGATCGGTGCCGTTTCCGTCGTTTCGATCGCCTCATTGAGAGTTGTGCGGTAGCTAATGCCCCGATACACCAGACCCATCACAGGCTGCACAAACGAGCTGTCGCCTTCGCCTGTGTAGACTTGTCCGCCGTACTGGATGGGGCGATCGCGCTTAGATTCTGGAGAAGAGGTCGGTTCGAGACTATAGTCAGCGCCGTGATATTTGAAAGTAGTCGTCATAGTAGGCTCCTGAATTGGTTACTTCCTGAACTCGTTACTTATTGAGTAAGCGCGTTCCTTCGGGAGGTTTCCCCTAATTCCGTCTCTGCCAGGACTTTTTCAGATCTCAGAAAAGCCGCCAAAAGAGATGAACGATTGCTTTATATTCTGTATTTTATGCTACTTTTTTCGGGTAAGACGATCGAATTTACGAAATTTAGTACTCCTCTAGCCTGATTTCTGTCAAAGTTTGCGTCGAAGTTTCGCCAAAAAAAGTGCGCCCAGTAGGCGCACTCATCTTTAAGCTTCTGTCAAAAACTACAAATTAGACCCGATGTGCAAATAAAATCAGCCCCCATCCCCTATTCCCTTCTCCCAAGCAGGAGAAGATGAGCAAGAGTTTCTCAAAGTCCCTCTCCCGCTCTGGGAGAGGGATTTAGAGTGAGGGCGATCGCGCAAATTAGCAGTCGTAATACAGCTCAAACTCGTAGGGATGAGGCAACTTGCTAAGGGGTCTCACCTCATCATCCATTTTCATCTTGATCCAGTTGTGGATGAAGTCTTCAGGGAAAACTCCCCCCGCAGTCAAGAACTCATGATCGCTTTCCAGATTTGCCAGCGCCTCACCCAAGTTGGCTGGCGCCTTGGGCACCTTCGCCAACTCTTCAGGAGACATCTCGTAAATGTCTACATCCAAAGGTTCGCCAGGATCAATCTGGTTCTTGATGCCATCCAACCCGGCACAAAGCATGGAAGCAAAGGTGAGGTAAGGATTGCTAGAAGCATCAGGACAGCGAAACTCTAGGCGCTTTGCCTTGGGGTTAGTGCCAGACAGCGGAATCCGGATAGATGCCGATCGATTTCCGGCAGAGTATGCCAGATTGACCGGAGCCTCAAACCCTGGAACTAGCCGCTTGTAGGAGTTGACGGTGGGGTTGGTAAACGCCAGCAGCGACTTAGCGTGTCTGATCAGACCGCCAATGAACCAGAGAGCTGTTTGGCTGAGTCCTGCATACTTCTCACCCGCAAACAAGGGCTGTCCATCTTTCCAGATCGACATATGGGAGTGCATCCCGGTACCGTTGTCGTCGTGAATAGGCTTGGGCATAAAGGTTGCCGTTTTGCCATACTTGCGCGCCACGTTTTTGACGACGTACTTGTAGGTCATGACGTAATCGGCGGCATGAACTAGGTCAGAAAAGCGAATGCCTAGCTCACACTGACCGCCCCCGGCGACTTCGTGGTGATGCTTTTCGATCGGCACGCCACATCTCGCCATGGTCAGCAGCATCTCTGTCCGGATATCTTGCAGCATATCGGAAGGCGCAACGGGGAAGTAGCCACGCTTCTTGCCAATTTTGTAGCCCAAGCTGCCCTCTTTGCCAGAGTTCCAGTGTCCTTCATCTGAGTCGATGAAGAAGTAGCTCTCGTGACCCGACTGCCCGTATTCGATGCTGTCGAAGATGAAAAACTCTGGCTCAGGACCGCAGTAGACCTGATCGCCAATCCCAGTAGAGATGAGATAGTCGATCGCTTTTTGGGCAATCGATCGCGGATCTCGCTCATAGAGTTGTCCCGTGCGCGGATCGACAATCGTACACACCATGCTGAGGGTGGGTTCTGCCATGAACGGGTCCATCCAGGCAGTGGTGGGGTCAGGCACCATTGCCATGTCTGAGTTTTGAATGGATTTCCAGCCTTTGATGCTAGAACCATCAAAAGCCACACCGCCAGAATTCACGAAAGAATCTGC
>CASBQM010000539.1 GCA_949127645.1 Synechococcales cyanobacterium PMM_0036 | reverse complement strand
GGAGGTTAATTAGCTCTCGATCGGTTTGACGTAAAGCAGGGAGAAGGCGATCGCTCACCCAGGTCAATTCCTGTCGAGTTCTCTCCCCAACGTGGTTTACTTCCTCTGCTTTAATAATTCTCTCAACCAGTTCTGCGGCATACTCTTCAATGATTTCAACGGCATCCCCAACAATGCGGCAGGTTTGTAGTTCAGGATGTTGAACTTGAAGCAATTCACCTAAATTAGCGGTGAGCGGATCGAAATCTAGCTGCCAGTCCTGGGCAATGGCTCGCGTTAAACCCAGACGATTAGCGTTGGGGTTTCGGGCGATCGCCACCACCAAATCTCGTAACTGCCGATCGACGGGGCATTGCCCAAAGATATGTAGACCATCTCGAATCTGGGCTTCCTTCAGCTCACACAAGTAACCGTCTGCGGCAGTTAGTACGGCGGCGATTGCTTCGTCAGATAATTCGGTTTCGATGCCCAAATCCTTGTGAAGATTTTCCTGACAGATGAGCTGAGTCAGGCGATCGCGGATCAATTCAACCCGTCCCGGATCGAGGGTTTGCGCCTCATAATATTCATCAATTAAGCCCTCTAGCTGATGCAGACTGCCGTAAAGCTCGGCGCGAGTCATCGGGGGCGTGAGGTGATCTAGAATGACGGCTTGCGATCGCCGCTTTGCCTGAGATCCTTCTCCTGGATCATTGACGATAAACGGGTAGAAGTGAGGCATTGCGCCAAATACGGCTTCTGGGTAGCAGTTTTCTGACAGCGCCACGCTCTTGCCGGGTAGCCATTCTAGATTGCCATGTTTACCGACATGGACGATCGCATGAGCCGCAAATTGAGTCTTGATCCAGTGATAAAAAGCGAGATAGAAATGGGGCGGTTCTAGATCGGGCGCATGATAGTTGAAGGAAGGATCACGATCGTATCCTCGTGCAGGTTGAATACCCACGAAAACGTTGCCAAAATGAATTCCAGCGATCGGAAAACCATCCGTTTCCTCAGGTGCGCCCCACCGAGTTTGGATGCCAGTTTGTACGGCAGAGGGTAAAGTTTGAAAATGAGTTTGATACTCATCAAGAGATAAGGATTGCCTGATCGATCGCATTCCAACAGACTCCGGATCGTTAGTCACGCCAGAGATAAGCTGCTGCATCAAAGCATCGCTGCTTTCAGGAATTTCCCCAACGGTGTATCCTGCTTGCTGAAAGGTTTTGAGGATTTCGACACAGCTTGCGGGAGTATCCAGCCCTACGCCATTGGCTAAGCGTCCGTCTCGATTAGGATAGTTGGCAAGAATCAGCGCAATTTTGCGATCGGCGATCGGGGTTTGACGGAGATTCACCCATTTTGTCGCCAGATCCGCCACAAAGTTGATACGCGATCGATCGGGTTCATACACCACCACATCCGTTTGCAGTTCGGCATTCTGAGCTTGCACTGCCTTAAATGAAACTGCCCGTGTAATGATTCGACCATCTACCTCTGGTAGCGCCACATTCATCGCCATATCGCGGGGCGTTAGACCCTGAGAACCCGATTCCCAGGCTGCCTTTGTGCCACCGCTCAGAATCACCTGAAACACGGGCAAATTCAGAGTTTCCCAGAGATCAACCTGGGGCGTGTCGGTCTTGAGGCTAGCGAGGGCGAAGCTAGTGGTGTTTAGCAACAGATCAACGCCTTTAGGTTCAGCTTTTTGACACTTGACGAGCTGACAGGCAAGGGGCGGACACTCAGCTTTCTGACACTTTGTGCCCTGACAGTAGCGAATTAGCTCAGACTGCACATCCGGCTCTTTGAGCGATGACACGAAGATCGGTACGGGGGTAAGGTCACGCGCAACCAAAGCGCGGCAGAGCGCATCGATCGCCATCGTATTCCCAGACAAATAGTGCGCCCGGTAGAAGATAATGCCAACACCTGATGTTAGTGGCTGACTCCAATTATTCTGGTCAAGCGTCCCATAAATTCCGATGCGCGGCACAGGCTGAGGCGGCTGATAGTCGGTTGGGTGAGCCAGAAATTCGGTAGCGACAAACTTCAGCAGATTTTGGTAATTTTCTACGCCTGCCTCAATGAAATACTGCCACACCTGATTGACCTTGCTCAAAACCGCCGTAGAGTGGCTGACCAAGGTGGGATCAGGGCGTTCATCTCCCGGAAGCACGATTAAGACGGCACCCGATCGCGCCACCGTTTCTTCAACCACTTCTAGCCCATAGCTCCAGTAAGACTGTCCGCCAATTAGCCGAACAATGATGACCTGAGCGCTTGCCAACACCTCGTCGGCATAGGTGTCGATCGTGAGCTGCTGCTGGAGTTGTAGCAAATTCACGACCCGCAGAGCCGGAAAATCATGGGGCAAGTGGGCGGTTGCTGCCGCTAGAGTCTGGATATCCGTATCAGCCGCCGTGATCACCACAATTGGGGCGGGCTGCTGCTCGATAAAAATCACGCCCTCAGCGGACGGGTTCCAGCCTCCTGGTATAGTAGCAAGGCGATGCATAGCGGGTAGGAGTAACGGGCAATGGCTCTCATTATTGCAGGTGAACGGAGCGGCGTGGGCAAAACTACTGTCACTCTGGCGCTGTTGGCGGCGTTGCAGGAGCGATCGCCTTCTTCAGTGCAGTCCTTCAAAGTTGGGCCAGACTACATCGACCCCATGTTTCACACCTACGTCACCGGGAAATCCTGCCGCAATCTCGATCCGGTTTTGACCTCAGAGACCTATGTGCAAGAATGCTTTACTCGTCACAGCACTGCCCAGTACGCCCTGATTGAAGGCGTGATGGGACTATTTGACGGAGCCTCTGGCAAAGACGATACGGCAAGTACTGCCCACGTTGCTCGACTGCTGAATTTACCGATCGCCCTGATTCTCAATTGCAGCAGCACCTCCCGCTCGATCGCTGCCATTGCCCACGGCTACCGCAGCTTCGATCCGCGGATTCAGGTAGCGGGTGTCATTCTCAACCGGGTGGGTAGCGATCGCCATTTAGAGCTTTTAACTCAGGCGCTAGAGCCGCTGAATCTGCCGATTCTAGGCGTACTGCGTCGCCAGGATAATATTGCCATCCCCGATCGCCATCTTGGGTTGGTGCCTACGGCGGAGTTAAGCGATTTAGACGAGGCGATCGATCGGTTGGCGGATTTGGGCAAAACCTGCTTCGATTGGGAAAAATTGCTGCCGTTACTGGAGTGTCATCACAGCGGGGTGACAGAGGGTTCAAAGCCGCCTGTAGCGAAAGTGCGGCTGGCGATCGCTCAAGATCGAGCCTTTAGCTTTTACTATGCGGATAATCTGGATTTACTGTGGCAGCTTGGGGCAGAGCTAGTGCCCTGGAGTCCGATCGGCGATCGCGCCCTTCCCGAAAATGTCCAGGGACTTTACCTAGGGGGCGGCTTTCCAGAGGTATTTGCGGGGGCGCTGGCAGAAAATGTGTTGGCAAGGCGATCGGTGCAAAGGGCGATCGAGTCGGGAATGCCAACCTATGCAGAGTGCGGCGGGCTGATGTATCTTTGTGAGCAAATTGTAGACTTTGAGGAGAACGCCTACCCGATGGTGGGCATTTTTCCAGCGACGGCAATCATGGGCAAGCGGCTCACCCTGGGCTATCGTCAGGCAACGGCGCTACAAAATAGCCCTCTGGTGCAGATGGGCGATCGCTTTTGGGGGCATGAGTTTCATCGATCGGCTTTGACTTCATTGGCTTCGTCAGCGTTAGAGGCAAGCGATCGATCTCTGCTATCTCTCCAAGGTTATGACTCTAACTTGCAATTTTCACCCGAAGGCTGGCAGCGGTATCAAGTTCACGCTTCCTATGTGCATCTGCATTTCGGTGCGCAGCCTCACTTAGCAGAGCGATTTTTGCAGCATTGCATAGCCTGGAAGCACAACCTGAAAACAGCGCCCTACGCGATGTCTGAAAGCGCTTGAAGCCTCAATTCTGTTCGCCAACGCTGAACGGATTGCTGGAGCGAGGTCGGTAGCCAGGAGTCATACTGCTGATAGACAGGCAGACGGGGACGAAGATGCCAGCCCGATCGCTCAAGAGTAGCCGCGAGCTTTTGATCCTGCGGATGAGGATAGTCGGGATTAACCTCGTCTTTGGGGCTGATGCCGCCTAGATCACTTGCGCCAGATTCAAGACAGGCGAAAAGCTGTTCAGGCGTTGCAATTAGATTGGGTGGGATTTGTAGGGCAATGCTGTTGGGCAAAATTTGACGGGCGATCGCCACTACCTCCACAAGCTGCTCAATCTGGAAAGCCTGCCCGATTTGCGTCTGATGGGTTCCGGGGCTATGAGGCTGGAGAATCACTTCCTGAATGTGGCGGTATTGATGATGGAGATGGGCGATCGCCTCTAGCGTATCCACCCAGTCTTGCCGGGTTTCGCCAATGCCTAAGAGCAGCCCTGTGGTAAAGGGAATTTGCAGTTCGCCAGCCCACTGAAGCTGCTGAAGCCGAACGGCTGGGATTTTACTGGGCGCATGGCGATGCACGGTTTGCAAAAGCCTGGGCGTGAGCTGTTCTAGCATCAATCCCATGGAGACATTCACCGTTTTGAGCTGTGCCATTTCGTCATAACTCAAGATACCCACATTGGTATGAGGCAGGAAGCCTAGATCGATCGCCATCTGACAAAGATCAAAGATGCGCTGAAACCAAGACGATCGCTGAGAATGCCCTGGATGAACTTCACCGCTGAGGATCAAGATTTCAATCACGCCTTGGGGCTGGAGCGATCGCAGTATTTCTTCTGCTGTCTCTAAAGTCATCCATTCGTCTTGCCCTGGATCGGCGCGGAAGTTGCAGTAGGTACAGCGATTGAAGCACTCGTAGGTAGGGACAAGCGTATAGGCAGGACTATAGGTAATGACTGAATGGGTAGACATGAGGAGCATTCATAGCTCAGGAGACAGTACAAAATCCTGATTAACCTAACAGGCTATCAACCTAACGGTGAAGTTGTGCGGCGGTAGATCACCTCAAACTCCTACCGATAACCTCTGTTCCGTGCGCACCAACGTAGTGTTCGACGGCTGACGCTACCTTCAGGCAAAACGGCAACATCAGAACATTTGTTCACAAAGCTTGCAAGTAAATTGCTTTGACAGTAATATCGGGTACTCAATTTTAGTTTCGCGTCCGAAATCATGCCCAATCAATACCTCTCTGTGAAAGAAAGCTCTGAAATCCTGAACTGTTCGGAGCAATATGTTCGCCAACTGCTCAGGTATGGTGAAATCAGCGGCGAGAGGATTAGCAACCGATGGATTGTAGCATCAGAATCTCTTCACGAGTACCGTTGCAAGGAAGAGGATGCCAATATAGGCGTTCCTGATCATAGGCGACGATCCTTCAGTAAGCCAGATCTTAAAGCCTTAAGCTTTTTTTCTGGCTGCATGGGTCTAGATTTAGGGCTAGAAAAAGAAGGAATCAAAGTACTGCTTGCCTGTGAAATTGATTCAGCCGCCCGAAAGACAATAGAGACAAATCGACCAGATATGGCATTGATTGGGGATATTAGGGATTATTCAGCGATAGAAATTCGAGAAAAAGCAGGATTGAGTTCGACCGATGAGATTGATGTAATCGTAGGTGGTCCGCCATGCCAAGCCTTTAGCAGTGCAGGCAAGCGTCAAGGATTCAATGACGATCGCGGTAATGTCTTTTTAACCTTCATTGATTTAATCACTGAACTTAAACCTAAATTCGCCATAATTGAAAACGTTCGAGGATTACTGTCTGCTCCACTAATACATAGACCTCATGAAATGAGAGGAAAGAACTTCCCATCATTGTCTCAGGATGAACAACGAGGAGGTGCATTGCTCTTTGTCATCCAAAAACTCAAACAGGCGGGATATAGCATTTCGTTTAACTTATACAATTCCGCTAATTTTGGATCGCCACAACAACGAGAAAGAGTTGTTATTGCTTGTAGTCGTGATGGAGAGAAACTTCCCTATCTCACGCCGACTCACTCGGAGAAGGGGTTGTATGGGCTGCCAACATGGAAAACTTTACGAGAGGCTCTAGAAGGTCTGCCCGAAGATGGTCATCATTTCGTCAAATTCCCTGAAAAACGGCTCAAATATTATCGGCTTCTGAAGCCTGGACAATACTGGCGAGATTTACCAAAAGAGTTGCACCAAGAAGCACTCGGTGCTTCTTATCACGCAGGAGGGGGGAAAACTGGTTTTTACCGGAGGCTAGCGTGGGATAAACCAGCTCCAACTCTAGTGACTCATCCAGCCATGCCTGCAACCGATCTAGCGCATCCAGAAGAAGATAGACCGCTCAGCATCGAAGAATACAAGCGTATCCAAGAATTTCCAGATGATTGGATTATCTCAGGTACTTTACTCGATCAATATCGGCAAGTTGGAAATGCTGTGCCCTGTTCTTTGGGGAGGGCGATCGCTAGGATGTTATTGACTCATCTGAAAAGCGAAACATCGATCGTTTATCCAGACTTTCCCTATTCGCGCTATCACAAGACTGACGATATAAGTTGGATAGTTGAAACGTTAGATGCTCTCGAAGAACCAGCGGACGAACAGCTTTCTTTGAATTTAGTCTGACGGTTCGGACAAAAATTGCCAAGGATTGTCTACTTCTATCGCTAAAGCTTCTGGATTGCTGCTCAAAACCCGTTGAACAAATACGACAAAATTCTCTTCCGAGAAACGATCCGTGTCGTACTTCTCGTTGAAGTATGACCATCGGTATAATCCTGTCTTGGCATCAACTCTATACCATTTTTCAATCGGTTGGTTGATCCTTACCCTGGAAGACGAGCTATTTTCCGAGTTACTGCGGTTCTTCACTTGCAATAGAGAACCATCTACGTTGCAAAAATCAACATGACGAACGGACTCGCCCCAGCAGCAATACCAACCATATTCAGCTAACTGTTCAGCTAGAAATTCCTCAAGAAGTAAGCCTTGAATATTTTCTGCGGACATTGATAGTCTGTGAGCATATTTGATCTGCTCAAGATGCTCTTCTGTTAATCCCGTCAATCTGGCATTGATGATTGTAGTGACGACTGGATCAGCAACTGTTCCGGGAGGTTGCGAGATTCGTCTTGAAATTCTGTTCTCGTAACTATCACAGTACTTTCTCAGCCAAGACTGGGCTAAAACTTCTGGCGTGTTGCCTTTCAGCGTTGGAGAAAGCCCTGGATTCCTGTAACAGGCTGTTAAAGTCGTACGGTGTGCTTCCAAGAATGGCTGGTCTTGCTGGGAAAAGGCATTTTGAAAGATTTGTAAAAAGCTCTCTTCAGAACTGGAAGTATTGATGATGTTATCAAAGGTAACGGACATGGAAGTATTTCCTCTCTGGGCATAAAAACTAATCAGAAAAGCCCAGATTGTACGTCAGAATGCTTACTGTGTAATTTATCTATCCAAGTACATCCAACTTTTTGAGCTATTGGACTTTGACAGATAATCTATCAACTACTGCCCTAATAAGTAACTTACAGCCGTCGAACAAGCTATCAACCTAACAAGGTGGCGAGGGCGATAGGAAAAAAGCAGCGGCACCTATCGCCCCATTGTCGCTAATTCTTTAAGCTGCCGACACTGAGGGGAACCATGTCGCCGTTGCTGGTTAATCCTAGTAACATCTGCTCTTGAGGGCGAATCATTGCGCCTGTAAGCGTGCAGCGCTCTTCTCGTTGGGCGATCGCTTCAATGCTGGCACGAATATCGCTGCGGGAAAACAAAGGCTGATAGTCAGCAGATTTCTGCTGCACATAGTTCCACAATATATCGCGGATCAAAGCCTGATAGCCCTGATTGCCTGACAAATCCTTCAGCTTTTCTTTCAATTCTCGCTCTAGGCGAATGCTGGTGACTTCCATGTCCGTGGTGGCGGTGCGATTAATTGCGTACATTACAAAATCCTCCGAAGGTTTACCGTTACAAGGTTTAAGTGAGAGCTGGACACTAAGGTTTTGGACAAGAGCGGCGATCGGCTATGCAAGTTTGTTTAACAGTCTATTTAACACAGCTCAACCCAAACATACTCACCAAACTCACTCAGAGACTAGACACTCATATTACAAGTGTAGTATCTTAATTGTCAGATGCAAGTTTTACGCTTCTCGATTGGACGCTTCTTGACTGGACGCTTCTTAAAATCAGCAAACTCGAACTTAGCAGACGAATTCAGCCCTATGCGTTGGACGTAACGATGCAGAACCTACTCCTCAACTGTTTATGGCAGATCCGCCGCACAATTCTTGGCGGTCTGGCTCATGGCGGATTTAGTAAGTTCGGTCTGCTTAAGGCTGTTGCAGGATGGCAGGCTGTTGCAGGTCAGAGCATGGGACTGAGCGATCGCACCGCAATTTTGCCTATTCAGAGGTTTGTCGTTCAGGGAGACGTGCTGCCCTTGCTCGTAAGTTTTGATCAATTGGCACAAGGGATTCATCTGTCTACTGTTGGGTACGCGATCGCCGGGTATGCGATCGCCGGACACCCACTAGACAGAGACGACTTAAAGCAGTTTAGCGGGAGGTACAGGTTAGAAAGAGCTGTACCGATTTAGGATTTAGAAAAACCCAGTGAGTTTTTCTAACCCCCGCTTCAACTTACGAAAGCGGGGGTTCAGCCTGTTTTTAGACCTGAGCTTAAACCCATGCTTAGCCCCCATGCTTAGCCCTGTTGACCGAGGAAATGGCAAGACTACCCATTGCGAAACTATCCATTGCGAGACTACCCATTGCGAGACTACCCATTACGTAAAGATTGCGTAAAACCGGTACTTGCAACTGATCTATATACTAAGCGCCCTCGCTTAGGCACCCCCAACCGAAGCATCACCTACGGAGTTTTTCAGTCATGCTGAAAGTTACTTTTATGGAAACAGGTTCGCACTTGGAGCCGTTAACTCAATCCTCCGAGGAGTGGATTGGAGTGCGCGTGCTGCTGGCGATGAGAACGGCGCAACGACTCGTAGTTGAGTCCAGTACAGCAACCCTATTGCTACGATCGGATCTAGCCAATCTTGCTTTACTAGAGGAGCTAACACATCAAGAAATAGAAGGGACGATCGCCCTTTGCCGTTGCGATACAGACTATGTGGAGGTGAGTCTACGAGGCACCTGGATCACGTCTGACTTGGCGCTAGCCGAGGCAGAAGGAGTCTTTGTGACGCTGCTCAATCCTGGTCTAGAGTCGCTGTTATTGGAGCTATGGCAGATCTCGCAGGTCTGCCCTTCTTCGCTTTGGAGATAGGGAAATTATTCCTCTAATCGTCCGGCTGCCCACATAATGCCTCGTCCCAGCATATCTAGGTACGCCGGATCTTGAAAGGTTTCATCTGAATGACCGTAGGTTGTGCCGAAGACTCGGGCTGAACCAAATTGATTCACCCAGGCAACAGGATAGGTCTGACCGTTGACTTTGCTGACTGAAGTGGCGATCGCCTGAGCCGTTGGCCACAGTTTGTCAATCACATACAGCTCATCGGGAGGGGTTGTCCATTGATCGGGCATATCCTGCAAAATAGGATGGTTGACTATTTTTTTCATAGAATTCTGGTCTTTGGGGTCATGACGACAGCTCGTGACCCCTAACAACTGCCGCCAGTCGTCAATTGTTGCGGTGCAGTAGGTGTGCATAGCACAGTGAAGAACAACCGCCGGGACACCTGCTTTGTGCGCGTTCGTGATCTTGCGAATATAGGCTGGATCATTCGTGTTTGCAAAGCAGGTATTGTACACCACGACATCGTAGCCCACTGCCCAGTTTGGGTTATCGTAAAGTGAAATTTGAGCTTGTTTTGCTGCTCCCCCAGCATTCACAACATCCCATTCTACAGGGGCAAATTTTTTGACTGCTTCAGGCAATGCCTGAGTCTGAAATGAGTAGTCATGGCAGCAGCCACCCGTGATCAGCAGCGCTCGAATGATATCGTTTTTTTGAATGGCTCCATTCGGCTTAGAGTACGGCGAGGCTGTTGCATTTGTAGAAATTGATGAGCTTAGGACAGTTGGTGTGACTTGAATAACTGAGTGATTGAATTCCTCGTTAATTTTGGTGAAAACTCCCTGTAAAAGTAAAAAACCTAGGCAGCAAAGGAGCGAGATCCGGAGAAAAAATCTCATGGCTAATCGTCTGAATTATCAGACCCATGGTAGGCGGATCATCAAGTGATCTCACCGTTTTATTGTGTCTAAGCGATACAAGTTCACAGAGAATTTATATCTGTTTCTTTGCGTTTACCTCTCGCCTTTATTTCCTGTAAGACGCGCTGAAGGAAATACACAAACACGATCGCATTGATCACAAAAACAGCTAGCTTGAGCGGAGAAATCCCCCGTGACAGCTCAATGATCTCTAGGGGAATGCCGATGCCCGTCAGTCCCAGAACCAGAAATTCTGCCCAGACCTTTTCGTACCACAATCCCACCGCCTCGATCGCCGTTATGCCTGCATACACGCCGACCGTAATGCCGCTAAACTTCAGTGTTCTAGGCTCAATCTTCAGCACCCGATCTAGGACTCGATCAATAATTGCCGCCTTGCCTTCCAACACATAAGAGGCTGAGAACGCTGCTAATGCCTGATGATTTTTGAGCGCCAAAAGTAGGGCGATCGACGTAATAGCGAGCAGCAAAGCAACACAGGCTTTGTACACCACAATGGCAATTAGTCCAGCAGGACGTTTCTTCATAGTATCGAACCTCACGGTATTTTCCTGCCCCTCTTTAAGTTAAACCTGCAATTAAACCTGCAATTAAACCCGCTCAACCTGCCTCAATTTTTGCAGCTTCAGCATAGTGATGCAAAGCATTAGCCAAAGTGACCCCATGCTTATCCCAGCCATAATATCCGTGAGCCAATGCACCCCCAGATAGAGGCGGCTGAGGCAAATGGCAACGATCAGACCCGTCGCTATCGCATAAATTAACCGGGCAAATTGCGGATAGCTTTGCGAAAGCAGATAGGCGATCGCCCCATACAGCACCACAGAACCCAAAGCATGACCACTAGGAAAACTATAGGATGTTTCAACAATTAGCCGCTTCCATAGATCGGGACGAGGCTTGCCAAAAACCAGCTTCAGCCCGGTGTTGAGAATTGCGCCACCCAAACAGGCGATCGCAAACATTTTCGCTTCGGGGATCTGGCGCTTCCAGATGAGGACAGATAGCGTGATGGCGGCGATCGGCAGTACGACAACTGGGTTGCCCAATTGCGTCAGACTCAGCATGATCTGATCTAATGCAGGAGTAGAAAACTGGTGCAGCCACAGTAAAAAAGAGGTGTCGAATGAGAAGGCTTCCCGTTCCCAGACTTCTCGACAGAGCTTGGCAACAATCCACAGAAGCAAGAGGCAAGCAGCCAGTCCCACAATTCCTAGGGTGGCAATGAGGGTTTCTACTCGGGGAGAGACGTACTGTAACCAAAATCTTGTCGCTTTTTTCAGCATCTTCCTATTTTGCACCAGTCATCGACACGGACTCCAGGAAATATAGGATTTTAGGCTGAAAAGTTCTCTGTGGTCTTCTGACGGGTATTTTCGACGTTACGCTAATGGCAGCACGATGAAAGTTAAGGTACCGATACCTCAGGGAAAGTTCTACAGGCAGCAGTGAGATGGCGACTTTACTAGTCAAAAATATTCATACCCTGGTGACCATGGATGCCGCCAGACGAGAAATTCGGGGAGCCGCTATTCTCGTTCGAGACCATGTGATTGAGCAGATTGGCACGACCGCAGAACTGCCTCCTACGGCAGACGAAGTGCTGGACTTGGGCGATCGTCACATTGTCCTTCCTGGCTTAATCAACACGCACCATCATTTTTTTCAAACGCTGACTCGGGCGGTTCCGGCGGCTCAAGACTGCGATTTGTTTGACTGGCTGTATGCCCATTATCCTTTTTGGTCAAAGCTAACGCCAGAAGGAGTTCAGGTCAGTTCTCAAATGGCGGCAGCAGAGCTGATGCTGTCAGGCTGCACGACTGCAAGTGACCATCTTTATCTCTATCCCAACGGCTGCCGCTTGGATGATGAAATTGAGGCGATCGCGGCGATCGGTCTGCGGTTTCATGCCAGTCGAGGCAGCATGAGTTTGGGCGTAAGTCAGGGGGGGGTGCCGCCCGATGCGCTGGTGGAAAAGGAAACCGATATTCTCAAAGACTCTCAGCGGTTAATTGAGCAATATCACGACAACTCCCGTCACTCAATGCTGCGGATCACGCTTGCCCCCTGCTCTCCGTTCACCGTCTCGCGGGATTTGATGCGAGAATCAGCAGCCATGGCGCGTTCCTACGCTGGGGTACGGTTGCATACGCATCTGGCAGAGAATCAGTCGGATGTTACCTATAGTCTGAAGACCTTTGGTCTGACTCCGGGTGACTATGCCGAATCGGTCGGCTGGCTGGGCGAAGATGTCTGGCACGCCCACTGCGTCAAGCTTAGCGACGACTCGATCATGAAGTTTGGCAGAACCGGAACGGGAGTCGCCCACTGTCCTTGCAGCAATATGCGTCTGGCAAGCGGCATTGCGCCAATCCGCAAAATGCTGGATCAGGGAGTGCCCGTGGGCTTGGGTGTGGATGGCTCTGCCTCAAACGATGGCGGCAATCTGCTTCAGGAAGCCCGCATGGCTTTTCTGCTGGCTCGTGTGCGAGATTGCGATGCGGCTAGCATGACGGCGCGGCAGATTTTGGAGGTGGCGACTCTGGGGGGCGCTAGGGTTCTCGGTCGGGATGATGTCGGCTATTTGGCTCCTGGAATGTCGGCAGATTTCATTGCGGTGAATATCGATCGCCCTCAGTTGGCAGGTGCGCATCATGACCTAGTGGCAGCTCTAATTTTTTGCTATGTCGATGCCGTTGACTATAGCTTTATCAACGGTAGAAAAGTAGTTGACCAGAAGCAACTCACAACGATCGATCTTCCTGCACTAGTTGAAAAACATAATCGGCTAGCGGCTGAGTTAACAGAAAAGTAACCGCAGAGAGGTAAAGACAGTGCATCACTTAAAAGCCATCATTATTGGCGCAGGTATGGGCGGACTAGCAACTGGGATTGCCCTCCGGCAAAACGGCTACGACGTAGAAATCTACGATC